>CALWRD010000085.1 GCA_944383875.1 uncultured Clostridia bacterium
TTGAAAGTTTTAATAAAGATAAAATGCTCCTAAAAGCACAAATTAAGCTTTTTTATTGCCAATTCAATGGCATAGCCCATATAGTCCAAATAAAACACCTCTTTATATAGATTATTATAGGGTTTAATTAAAGTAATTTAAAATTTGCAATAAAAAAACCCTGAGAATAATCCCAAGGTAAGATACAAAAAAATATGCTATCTTCTTTCATCCGGACTGTACCGTCGGCTTCGGAATTACACCGAATCATGCCTGCAAAGGCTCGTGGGCTATACCACCGGTATGGAATTTCACCAAACCCTGAAGATTATTTTATTAAATTAATTATAGCACCGATTCGGTGTTTGTCAATATATATTTAGGCTGTCAATAAACTTTTTGGATTTTAAGGCAAATCCGAAATGTGCATCAAGCATTATATCTGTGGCAAGCTGCAATTGCTTCAGCACTTCGTCGCTCAGTTTAAAATCAAAGAGTTTAGGTGGTTCCGTAAGAAGAATATAGTTAATAGTATATATAATCGATTCATTTACTTTAACTGTTTTTGCTTCACTTTTACTGCAATCATAGCAGACAGTGCCATATGCGGAAATCAAATTACTATGTGGTTTTCCGCAGTGCACGCAGTTTTCCGTATGTGGCATAAATCCGTTATACTGCAAAAGCTTAAGTGCAAATATGGGTGAGGCAAGTTCAGCTCTGAGTTTAAAATCGGAAAGGCGTTTTAATATACTGACAGTTAAATACAGTGTTTTATCGGAAGGAACGCCTTCGGAAGTGGTTTTGTCAACAAGTTCGATAAAATACGTGGCATAGGCAAGGGCAGTCAAGTCCTTGGTGAGGGAATAAAATGAGCTGATTATATCAACCTGAGTCAGAAAGTGGTGCTTAACTCCTGTCCTTACCGTAAAATCCGCATATGTAAACACGGAGGTGCCACCTGCAAATTGGCTTTTTGTTCTGCGGGCACCTCGTGCGCTGATTGAGAGTTTGCCTATACCTTTAACCAGTACAGTAAGTATTTTGTCTGCCTCTCCCACATCTACTTCCTTTAGTATAAGACCTCTTATGACAGATAACGCCATATCAATCAATCCTTTGTATCCGATGCAGCGGTGGCTGCCGGAGTTTGTTCATAATCCCTGTATTCGCTGTATGCAAGAAATGCATCAACGCTTCCGCTTTTTTCAAACAGTTTCCAAAATAAATCTTTCATAATCTTCAGCCCCCTTAATTTATAACATTAGGGTTGCCACGTGAAAAATTAATATACTGTTGAAAAAATGGTATAAAAGCCGTAAATTTCAGCCTTGACAAAAGTGTAATATTCGGTTCCTAACCGAAATAAGCTGATTACGGCTTATTATTAAATATCAAACTTTGTCGATATTTGCTTAAATTTGTTTTGAATCATATCCGAAGTTTTTCAGTAAAAAGTCGCTGTCACGCCAATCCTTCTTTACTTTGACCCAAAGCTGAAGGTTGACTGGGTTTCCGAGCAGCTGCTCTATGTCGTGGCGTGCATTTGAACCAATTTTTTTAAGCATTGTACCTTGTTTTCCGATTATTATACCTTTATGGGACTCTCTTTCGCAGTAAATGGTAGCGTCAATATCGACTATATCTGACTTTTCACGCTGTTTCATGGAGGTTATCTCTATTGCAAGTCCGTGAGGTATTTCATCCTGCAAAAGTCTTAAGCCTTTTTCACGTATAAGTTCGGCGACAAGCTGTCTTTCCGGTTGGTCTGTAATCATATCATCGGGAAAATACTTAGGACCTTCAGGCAGATATTTTGCTATCATATCCAAAAGAGTGTCCTTATTGCTGCCCTTAAGTGCCGAAATAGGTATTATTTCCGCAAAATTGCATACCTTGCTGTATGCGTCAATTACCTTTAAAAGTTCGGGCTTTTCAACCGTATCTATTTTATTGATTATAAGAAATACAGGTGTCTTTGTTCCACGCAGCTTTTCTATTATAGCCATATCAGAGTCTTTTATTTTTTCGTATGGCTCAATCAAGTAAAGTATTACATCCACATTTGAAAAGGTGGTTTCGGCACTTTTGACCATATAGTTTCCAAGCTTTGACTTTGGCTTATGTATACCCGGGGTATCAATAAATACGATTTGATAGTCATCTGTGGTCAATATGGACTGTATCTGGTTACGTGTTGTCTGTGGCTTGCTTGACATAATAGCTATCTTTTCACCCACGATTAAATTCATAAGTGTTGATTTTCCTACGTTTGGACGTCCTATAAGTGAAACAAAGCCTGAATGAAATTTATTGCTCATAATTATTAATCCTCAATTCATCTATTTTTTGCCTGATAAGCTGTAAATCTTTCCATGCATCTGCCTTTTTTGCCGGGTCACGAAGGAGTGCGGAGGGGTGATAGGTAGCAATAACGCTGCATCCTTTTTTATCATACCATATGCCTCTCTGCCTTGTAATGCGAAAGTCCGGGTCAATCAGTGCCTTTGCTGCTATACGTCCAAGACATACAAGTATCTTAGGATGGATAAGCATATATTGACAGCGTAAATAATCAAGGCACGCCTGCTGTTCTTCAGGCAGCGGGTCACGGTTTTGGGGTGGTCTGCATTTTACTATATTGGCTATGTACACATCATTTCTTGTAAGAGATATGGAAAGCAGCATTTTGTCAAGAAGCTGACCGGCCGCACCCACAAAGGGTACACCTTGCAAATCCTCGTGCCTTCCCGGACCTTCTCCCACAAGCATTATTTTTGATTTACGGTTACCGTCCCCGATTACAACATTTGTACGTGTTCTGCAAAGCTGACATCGTGTGCAGCTGTTGCAGTATTTTTCAAGTTCTTCCCAGCTAATCATACTATCACC
>CALWRD010000086.1 GCA_944383875.1 uncultured Clostridia bacterium
TATTAACGAAAGTAACTTTATGAACGTTCCGCTGTAACCAAAGGAGGCTTTTCATGAGAAAAACCCTTATTTATTTTATATTGATGATAATAACAATGGGAACTATCTTTGCCTTTTCATCGGATAACGGCAAGGATACCAACCAAAAGAGCAATATGCTCGTTAATCCCATTGAAAGTACCATTAAGGCAGCCTCCGATAAAACCTTTGAAAGTGAAAAAGAGGAAACCGACTACTGGAAAAAAGTCAGATCAAAGATAAGTACAGCAGTCAGGAAAACAGCACATACCGTAATATACTGCCTGCTCAGTATATTTACACTGCTGTTTTTCAAAAGCCTTAACCTCGAAACTGCCGACGCCCTGATGATGACGCTGCTGCTGTGCGTTCTGTATGCCGCCGGTGACGAACTGCATCAACATTTTTCAAACGGACGTGACTGCAAATTTTCCGATGTATGTATAGATACCTTCGGGGCTTGGATAGGCACATTGCTGGTATATATTGCAGGCAAACTTAAGGCTCACAAAACCAAACGAAAACTTCATTTTAAGGCAAAACTATAGGTTTGGCTTTTTAAATCTGTCAGGCAAAACCGCATCGGTTGACAAAAAGCCGATTTAAAAAGTTAATACTTTAAGGCTAAAAAAAGAGGCATCACTATAGGCTGTTATTCCTATACAGATGCCTCTCTTTTACTCACCGGACAAAAACTTGTCCGCCGCCTCATTGATAACCTCCGGAGTACGGTATATTATAAAATGGTCACCTTCCAGAATAAGCTCCTTTGCATCAGGTATATTCTTTGCAATGAGGTGAGTATGTGAGGGTCTGATAAGATCCTTATTTCCCGCTATAACCAAAGTTTTTGCGGTAATGCGCTCAAGACTTGAAGGACTGATATTCGGCTCCTTAGCCATCAGATGATAAAACTCATGCTCAAGCCTTAGCCTTGAATCAAACTTACCTGCCAGCTTAGTCAGATAGTAAGCTGCATTGACCGAAAGAAAGATACCTGCGGTCATACCGGATGGCTTAAGATTGCCGCCCACCAGCACAAGTCCCGATACAAGCTCAGGGCGTCTTATTGCAAGGAGCATGGCTATATTGGCTCCGTCTGAAAAGCCAAGCACATTTGTCTTTGCTATTCCCAGTTCATTAAGCACATTTTCCACATCAACCGACATCGTATCAAGGTTTAGCTCACCTTTGCCAAATCCGGACTGACCATGTCCCCTGCTGTCTATGGCAAGCACTCTGTATCGTTTGGAAAAATAATCAATCTGGGGCTGCATACGGTGCATACTCTCATTATTTCCGTGGAGCAGCACAAGAGATTCTCCGCTCTCGCCATGTCTTTCGTAATAGATATCCGCACTGCCGGATCTTACAATACCGTAATCCATCTTTTAATCCTCCGCATACAGTTCCAGCATACTATTGCCAAGGGACCTGTCCATAATCTCATCAAACAGGGCAATTAAATCCAATCCGTTTTCAAAATAAATCCTTGCATCCCTGTCCAATATAATCTTATAGTACTCCTGAGAAAGATATTTTTCCTCATCAAAACTGTGCCTGTTTTCACTGTGGGCTATGAGGAAGTTAAGCATACGTGCCTTAAACTTCTGCACTCTTTCGTAAAGTTCCTTATTGTTTTTAAGCTTTTGTACAGCTTCACGGTACTCAATGTATTCGGGATTGTGATCAATGGCGTTTGCAATACCGTCGGCAAGTTCCAGAGCATCCGGCTCATGGTATCCGACTCCTCTTTCCCCAAGCTTAAGTCCCGGATAGGCATTTAAGTCGGCACCGGCAATATTGCCGCATATATATTCGTAATAGGCGGCACTGCCTATCATAGCCGCATTGTCCGTACAAAGCATAGGCTTTGGCACACAAAGTTCGATATTTGCCTTGTCACACTCCTCGCTCATACGCTTGCGCAGATATGTATTGGCAGAAACACCGCCTGCCATGGCAAGCCTGTTGACACCGGTAGCCTTGCAGGCACGTACAGCCTTTTCCACAAGCACCTCAACCACAGCTGACTGGAATGATGCCGCAACATCAGCACGATTAATTTCCTCACCCATCATTTTTGCACGATTTATATAATTGAGCACAGCCGACTTAAGACCGCTGAAACTGAAGTCATAGCTGCCACGTTCCAAGGTAACGTGTGGAAAATCTATCGCATCGGCATTTCCCTCCCGAGAGAGCTTGTCTATACCGGGACCGCCGGGATAAGGTATGCCCAGCACACGGGCAACCTTGTCATAGGCTTCCCCTGCCGCATCGTCACGGGTACTTCCCAGTATTTCAAACCTGTTGTAGTCCTTGATATGGACTATATGGGTATGTCCGCCGCTTACCACAAGGCAGATAAAAGGCGGTTTCCAATTCGTATTTTCAATATAGTTTGCGGCTATATGTCCCTCTATATGGTGTACGGGGATAAGTGGCTTATTAAGTGCAAAGGCAAGTGCCTTAGCCTCGGAAAGCCCCACAAGCAGTGCGCCCACAAGTCCCGGACCGTAGGTAACGGCAATAGCCGTCATATCCTCCAGCGTCTTGCCCGACTCTCTGACGGCTGCGTCTATCACCTTATCAATCGCCTTAATATGCTCACGTGAAGCTATTTCCGGCACAACACCGCCATATATGGTATGTGTGGCTATTTGGGAAGATATTACATTTGAAAGCACCTGCCTGCCGTTCACCACAACAGCGGCAGCAGTTTCATCACAGGAGCTTTCTATAGCAAGTATAAGCACGTCATTCATCTGCGCACACCTCCAACAGATTTTTTAAAGGCAGTATACAATCCCAGACCTATGAGTACAAATACCAGTATACCCGGATTGTAAGTAAATTCAAGGGTCTTTAAAAGGATGCCGTAAAAGGCATTGCCCACCGCAGCCGTAAATTCCACCGCTGCCACAAGGGGGTAAGGCACACCGCCGTTTACAAATTTATCCACAATCACGGGACTGTTTATGACAACAAGGTTTAAAAAGCCCACAACCGAGGATACCGCCGCAATAACCGAGCAGAACACCAGAAACACAAGTCTGCCGCTGCGTGCAGGCAAAGCCTCTACTTTGAGCATAACATCAGCGGTAAAGCCATCCGGTACCATAGGTTCATCAAGCTCGGCAAAGCCTTCATTAAGCCTTGTGTACAGTTCAAAATCCCTCTTGCATTTATCGCACAGATCCATATGTTCACACATAGCCCCATATTCCCCATCACTGATATTCCCGTCAAGGTACTTCATTTCAAGCCTTTCAAACTCGGAACATTTCATATTCAGGACCTCTCTTTCATATCCTCAAGCATTTCCTTAAGCAGGCGTCTGCCTCTGAAAATGCGGTTTTTTACCTTTGACATAGACAAATTAAGGCTGTCGGCTATCTCCTGATAGCTCATATCATGCTGATGATATAAGGCAATAGGCAGACGGTAAATTTCCGGCAGCGAGTTAATAAGACGACTGAGTTCCTGCATCTTCTCACTGTGGATATACTCTTCTTCCGCCGATTTTCCGGAGGCTATAGGCATTTCCGTATCGTCAAGGGAAACGCTTTCTATTTTACGCCTGCGCCTTACATCTATAATATGGTTTGTTGTAACACGAATTATCCAAGTGGAAAAATGATATTCGGGACGATACTTGTCAAGGTTTTTATACACTTTAAGGAAAACCTCCTGTGCCAAATCCGCATACTCGTCCGGATTGTTGGTCATACGTGAAATAACCGAAAAAACCAAATTTTTATATCTGTCTACCAAAATGGCAAAGTCATCCTTATTGCCCCTAAGACAGGAGCAGACAATATCATAATCGCTTAAGCGGCTTTTATCCTCTGCCATTTTATCACTCTACAATAAATACGTAAATCAGAACCGATTTGTCTTGCCGACTGTTGCGGCAAGACTTAATCATTTTCAAAATCAAGGGCAACATTCATACGGTCATAGGCAGCCTTGGTATTGGGAAAAATCCGTTTTGCATTGTCCAAAAAATAATTCGGATCGGTAAGCGCCGGACTGTAATGGGTAAGCCAAAGCTCACGGCTGCCGCTTTCCTTTGCCAGCCTTGCAGCCTCGGAAAAAATCATATGCCTGTGTTCCTTCGCCTTATCAAGCTTTTCCTCCTCGCCGTACATACCCTCGCAAATAAAAAGATCTGAGTCCTTGGCAAGGGAGCAGATACCGGCGGTAGGTCTGGAATCCGTACAGTAAGTTACCTTAATACCCTTACGTTCATCACCCATAACCATATCCGCAGTATAGAGGTTACCTCCGTAAACAACCTCCCCCTCCTTTTGTATAACGGACCAGAGTTGCTTGGGCAGGTTAAGGGCAAGAGCCTTTTCAACATTAAACTTACCCATACGGTGTACATACACACTGTAGGCAAGACAGGGTATCATATGCTCCGCCTTCCTGGTGGTAATACGGAAATTACCTATTTCCATGTTATTTTCTTCTTTATTCTCCGCCTCGATCAGATGCACCTCAAAGGGAAGCTCAGGGGCTATAACACTAAGACCTTTGTATACAGCCTTAAGCCCGGGAGGTCCAAAGAGTACAAGAGGCTCCGTCCTGCCGGAGTTGCCTATGGTAAGCAGCATACCCGGCAGCCCCGAAATATGGTCCGCATGGTAATGGGTAAAACAAATCAGGTCAATACTCTTAAATCCCCACCCCAGCTGCTTAAGAGTAACCTGCATACCCTCACCGCAGTCGATAAGCATCATCCTGCCGTTGAGCCTTAAAAGCAGACCCGTCAAAAACCTGTTGGGCAGAGGCATCATACCACCTGTGCCCAAAAGTGCAACATCTAACATATTTCCTCCATATATACAAAATTATCACGGCTTTATCAAAAAATGTATCTTTCCGCCAAAAAGACAATTACTTTTTCGATTTATAAAAAAGGCTGCCCTTAAAGAGACGGGCAGCGCTTTATTATTACTTCTTTTTCTTATTGTCCTCTTCGTCGTCCTCGGAAGGCTTATTGGTAAGGTTAGGCTCCTTATTGCCCATAATTTCACTTTTCTTAACAGGGATACAAACGGACTTGTTTGTACCGAATTCAACGATGAACACCTGATCTGTTATATCTACAACCTTGCCGTAGAAACCTGAAGAAGTCATAACCCAGTCGCCGAGTTTAACACCCTCCTGCATGGTTTTAAGCTCCTTTTCACGTTTCTTCTGAGGTCTGATAGCGAAAAAATAGAAAAGAGCAACCAAACCCAAAATATAAATTATCATACCTATAGCTCCGATACCGCCGCCTGACGTTGCAGCGGCAGCAGTCTGTGCCGCAGCCTGTGTAACCTCCGCAGCAGTGTCGGCAGCCGCTTCACCGCTGCCTAAGGTAACGCTTGCATTAGACAAAAAAGTTAAGCCGTTTAATAACATTTGCTGACATCTCCTAAGTTAATTTTTTGCATATCACTACTATTATAAAGTAGTTGTAATATAAAGTCAAGAAAAAAACTGCTCTCTGCTAGGGTGACTCAAGAAGATACTCATCACCAAAGAGAAGGTCGTACTGAATAAGCTCATAGGTTTTTATAGCCTCATCTTCCGGATTGATTCCAAATTCCTTTTGTATAACAGGATAGTCCTCCCTGAGGGAATAAATGTAGTCAAAGTATGAGCTGTACTCAATCCCCGCATCCCTTAACACCTGTGGCGCAATCTGATTTGGTGTTATATACTCACAGCCTATCTCTATATTTTTATAGTTTGAGTAAGCGATAATAGGTGTAGTGTATTTATTGTACACATAGTTGATATATCCACTGTTGTTCACAGCCGCAAGAGATGGCAGATGGTCACCCCAGATATAGAGAAGGGTCGGTCTGTCCGTATTATTGACATATTCAATAACATCGGCCACCATTTGGTCATCATTGTCAAGGGTATTGGCATAGACCTCCAGCTCATTTCTTTCCGAATCGGTCATATCGCCATATGCCTCGACCTGTTTATCAGTATCCTTGATGTCATAGGGATTATGGTTTTCGATATTAATAGTAAACAGGAACTTTGGTGTATCATCCTTTTCAAGCCGGTCAAACATAATATTGGTAAGCTCGCTGTTACGTACATATCCTCTCGCATTTCTCAATATATCAGCCGGCATATCTTCAATACTGATAAAATCATCAAAACCCATATCTTCATATATAATATCTCGATTATAGAAATCCGCATTATTGGGATGAATTGCTATTGTTTCATAGCCATTAGACTTAAACTGATGAGCAATGCTTGGGATATCCTCATTCTCGCTGTTCCAGTATGTTACATAAGGCACCACATTTTCTGCCACAAAATAGCTTGAAAAACCGGTGAGCGCCTCAAACTCAACATTTGCCGTTCCTCCTCCAAAAGTAGGAGAAATAACATTTCCGCTTTGATACTGCTTAATGTTTGTTTCAAGCTCCATATTAAACTCAATACCCGGTACATTTTCCAAATCAAACATTGACTCCATCATCAGCACAATAACATCCGGCTTTGTTTCGCCTGCAACATCATCTTCACCGAGAGCCTCAGCTTCATCGGAAATTTCCTCCATATTTTTCTCATCATATCCATCAGGAGCCAGCATAATTATATCCTTAATTGACAATGAGTTAAAATATGTATAAATATAAAATCCCTGTCTTTCCGTCCTGAGTTCATCACTGAGCCATTTATCGCCGTATGTGACTCCTATATCTATAAGTCCTCCACGATAAATATAGAGACAGCTGCCAAAAAGCAAAACAGCCGATACAATCACACAAAGCGGCTTAATCCTCGGTCTTAAAGCTGTCACAATATACCTTCGCAGCTTAAATAACACAAATCCTATTATTAACACCGCTAAAATAATGAACGGTATATAGCTTAGCCTGACCGCATTAGCCACAATAGAAAAAAAGTCCTTAAGCTGAAACAAATCTCCCGGCTTAAACATAGCATCATGGTACCTCAGTTTCACAAAGTTAGCTACAAACAGTGCTATGTTTAAAACACCGAAAACAGTTGCACCTAAACCGGTACCCATAAGAAATGTAAATAAATAATACACCGCATTTAAAAGCAGAAGATTGTAAAAAAATACAGGCGAAAATATAAACTCAAGCAAATACTCTCCCAGCTCTGCCTTGCCCATATCAAAAAGCATACGTTTTATGATAACTTCGAAAACAATTATCAGTAAGGCAAGACAAATCTGTATAAGTAAAGTACGCACAGTCAGCATTAATACGGAATTATCACTGTATACTCTCTCCAAAGAAGGCTCAGCCTTTTTATTTTCAAACCCCTTATAAAAAAGAACTGCCCCTGAAATAAGTGCGGCTGCAATTACACTCACCCATTGTGCACGCACATCTGTATGTGACAGTATACAGAGACAATAACCGGACAGAACAGGAAAGATGCATATATATCTTTGGGAAAAGTTGATGCCGGCAAGTCCAAGCCTCAAAAATATGACTGCTGCTCCCACAAGTGCAGTCACCGAAGCAAAAAATGCCCTCATACTTCCTGTCTGTAAGTTAAACAAAGCCCCATGCAAATCACCTATATAATGTATTTCACCTGCAAGCAATACACAAAATACAAGACACAAAAACAGTGAGACCGCCCTTGCCGAAGTACTGCCGACCCTCCATCTGTGGCAATATCCCACAAGGTAAAGCAGATACAGCGCAAATACCGCAAATACACCTATACCCACAAAATGAAGCAGAAAAATAAGTAAAAGGAGATAAGCACTGAAATAAACAGATGAGAGCAGCTTAAAGCTCCTTATCTTTTCAAAAATAAATTTTGTCAGGACATAATAAATTATTTCCAATCCCTGAACCAAAGTAAAGCCAAGCAGTGTATACAAGATTATATCGCTGCCCAAGGCAAAGGCATACACAATATCCACCGCCGCCAAAGCAACAAACAGCCACAACCTGCCTGCATCCGGCTTGTTTCCCTTAATTCCCAGATCCAATACATACATTGAAATGAGTATAAGGGCAAGCGTCATTGCGGCTCCCAGTATGTCCGCCTCCCTGTCATTTACCACAGCATCATAACACGCCTGCCTGTCATTGAATACCACGCTGTCAACCTTAACTTTTTCTCCCGCACTGTCAAGCAGGTCAATCCTGATAAGAACGGGTTTGTCACCGTTATTAAGGACTTTCGCATCTGCCAAAGTTATATTGCACTTGCCTTCGTGCAGGGTAAAGTCATATCTTTCATAAGTATCAAGTATATAAAGTCTTGTTTCCACCGGAGGACAGCTCATCTCGCTGACATTGAGAGTTATGGTTTTTATCGGTTCATCCAGTATGGTCCTGTCACCAAAGACCATGAAATTGACATTGTTGGTAGCCGTCATAGTACCATCGGATTCCAGTATCAAGCTGTCAAGCCTGTTTTCGTTATACCCATGGTATTGGTCCGGAGTAGCAATTTTTTCCGTAAACTCATTGTATATATTTAAATTTGCCTGACTTACAGCGTAGATTAAAACTATCAGTAATAAAACAGCGATATAGGCAAGCTTGTCCTTAATTAAGGTCAGCACCTTATTGCCCTTTATCAAATCAAAGCACCTCCAAGCAATGCCTTTGTCGACAATGCTTAATAAATATCAACATATCTGTCCGAGATATTAACATATTTTTTTAACATAACCGGGTTTTCAAGCATAACCCCCAGTCTATAACGCCCTTTAGGCAATGTATCACGACTGATACTGCATTTGAATCCGGACAGATTAAGATTTCCCTTTTTGCCAAAAGCTCTTGTTACATCAAAACGCAGCATACACTCCGGCTTATAAATAAAAGCCTTATTAACCTCACTTAACAGTACAATGCCCTTTCTGTTAAGATTATTAAAAGGCATAGCTGCGATAAAAGCCCAGCCTGTCAGCTCAATCATATCATTTGCCGCAACAATATCAAAGTTAAGTTTAAGCCTGTCGTTAATAAGCCTTGAAACATTTTTGTCCCTGCCTATACACTTTGAAGTCTCTGCAAAGGAAGAAGTATCAACAGCAAAGTCAACTCTGTTTTTAGCCAGATTGACATTGTAATAGGGGTCTTTATCCTTAAGAATACTGTGTTTTGTATAAAGAAGTTCCTTTTCCTTTTTAAGCCTTTCACGTTTCTTTTCGTCCATATCATCTATGCCTCTGCTGAGGGACTCATAGTGATAAAGACGTGCATCTGCCCTGACACAGTTGTGATAGCCCTTTTCATAAAGCTTAAAGCAAAGGTCAACATCATTGTAGGCAACCTCAAGCTCGGTATCAAAGCCGCCAACTTCCTCAAACTTAGACTTATCAACGCATAAGCATGCCGCTGTAACGGCAAGATAATCATACTCAAGCTTATTCCTTGAAAAGTAATAGGGAATATTGTCATCCATACCCGCAAAAGCGCTGCTCGGTCCTGCCGGCAGATTAATAATACCACAGTGCTATAACGGATAATTT
>CALWRD010000087.1 GCA_944383875.1 uncultured Clostridia bacterium
CCTACACGACGCTCTTCCGATCTTCAAGCACATAGTTTACAAGCATTGCCTTGCTGTCGGGATTGTCAAAGGCTTCGCAGATTAACTTAAAGGGTGAAAATATTTCTTCAATATTACTGTCTTCAACCTTCAGGTTTTTTGTATCTACCTGTATGTAAGGATTAATCTGCTCAAGGGTCTGTTTTAAGGCGTCGGTCTTATACATACCCAGCTGACTTATAAAGTACTGCTGTCTGTTGAGATTGCTTGGCTCTACTGTGTCAAAGTCAATGAGCATCAGACGTCCCACGCCGGAGCGGGCCAGCATTATGGCTATGTTTGAGCCTAATCCTCCAAGTCCGGCTATTGCAACCTCCGTCTTTTTAAAACGGTGGTGCAGCTTTGGAGAATGCCTTGCCGTCATAAGTGCTTCAAGCTCATCACTGCTTGGCATTACGCCCTTTTTTATGATGGCAACATTGCAGCCTTCCTTAAGCTCCTTATCTTCAGAGGTCTGAAAGCCCTCGTATATGGTTATGCAGCTGCTGTCAAACAGGCTGTCCCTCAACTCAAAGAGGGTGGATGCCGTGACGGATTTTTCCTTTCCGTTAAGTGTTATCCTCATATCAGCCGCCACCCACAAAGGTAACTACCTCCAGGCTGTCTTCATCCTCCAAAAAAGTGGTGGAATATTCTGCCTTCGGTATAATCCTGCCGTTAAGCTCTGCGGCTATCCTTGTGAGCTTGTAGCCTTGATTTTCTAAAAAAATGTCAAGCTGTATTTTGCCCTCAAGGCTTATTTCCCTGCCGTTCAGTTTCATATATTACCTCCCGAAAAGTCCCTTAAACGCACAAAAAGGATACACCCTTTCGGTGGTGTACCCCTTTTGTGTGCAAGAAATTATTAATTTGTAAATTATGGTAGCACAAAGACCGTTTTTTGTCAAGAAAATTTTTAAATAACGAATGCTTTAAACTGTTCTTAAATAAATTATTAAAAAAACTATTCAAAAATCCGTCAAAATAGTGTATACTACTTTTTAACGGAAATGATTGCCGTAGAAGAAGGAGGATTATAATGTATAAAATCGTTAAAAAGCAAATGCTTACCGATACCATATACCTTATGGAAATCGAAGCGCCCCGCATAGCAAAGTCAGCTTTGCCGGGTCAGTTTGTTATTATCAAGACTACCGAAAAGGGTGAGCGTATACCCCTTACCATAGCCGATTATGATGCCCAAAAGGGTACCGTTACCATAGTGGTGCAGCCTGTTGGAAAGTCAACTCTGGAGCTTATGCAGTTTAATGAGGGTGAAAGTGTAGCAGACTTTGTGGGACCCCTTGGCAGACCATCGGATTTGTGTGAGAAGAGTGATGAAGAGCTTAAAAAACTTAACATCATCTTCGTTGCGGGCGGCGTAGGTGCAGCTCCCGTGTATCCTCAGGTCAAGTACCTTCATGAAAGAGGTATTGACGCCGATGTAATCATCGGTTCAAGGAGCAAGGATCTTATTATCTTTGAGGACGCAATGTCAAAGGTTGCCGGCAATCTTTATGTGGGCACCGACGACGGTACATACGGTTTTAACGGAAGGGTAACCGACCTTTTGCAGGATTTGGTTGAAAACAGGGGAAAGAAATACAATCATGCGGTTGTTATCGGTCCTATGATTATGATGAAGTTTACGGCAATGCTCACCAAAAAGCTTGAAATACCTACCATTGTAAGCGTTAATCCTATTATGGTTGACGGTACGGGTATGTGCGGCGCCTGTCGTCTTACCGTTGGCGATGAGGTTAAGTTTGCCTGTGTTGACGGTCCTGAGTTTGACGGTCACCTTATTAATTACGATGAGGCTATGCGCCGTCAGGCTATGTACAAGACAGAGGAAGGCAGAGCTAAGCTCAGGTTTGAAGAAGGAGCAACCCATAAAAACGGCGGTTGCGGCTGCGGAGGTGACAAATAATGGCTGACAGAATGCATAGAGTACCTGTACGTGAACAGGATCCAAAGGTAAGGGCAACCAATTTTGACGAGGTATGCCTTGGTTATAATGAGAGCGAGGCAATGGAGGAGGCTTCACGCTGCCTTAATTGCAAAAATCCTCACTGCGTTGCAGGCTGCCCTGTAGGTATTGATATTCCCGGTTTTATTTCCCATATCAAGACAGGGGATTTTGAGGGCGCAGCTGTTGAAATAGCTAAGTACAGCGCACTGCCTGCTGTATGCGGACGTGTATGTCCTCAGGAGACCCAGTGTGAGGGTAAGTGCGTGCTGGGTATCAAGGGCGAGCCTGTATCAATAGGTAAGCTTGAAAGGTTTACTGCCGACTATGCCCGTGAGCATAATATATCAACTGCTTCTGCGGCAGAGCCAAACGGTAAAAAGGTGGCTGTAATAGGTGCGGGTCCCGCAGGTCTTACCTGTGCGGGGGATCTTGCAAAGAAGGGATATGATGTGACCATCTTTGAGGCGCTCCACAAAGCAGGCGGTGTCCTTGAATACGGTATACCTGAGTTCCGTCTGCCCAAGGAAACCGTTGTTAAGGCAGAGGTTGAGAATATTAAAAAGCTTGGCGTTAAGATAGAAACAAACGTTATCATCGGCAGAACCATTACTATTGACCAGCTTCTTGATGAAGAGGGCTTTGACGCTGTATTCATCGGTTCCGGCGCAGGTCTGCCTAAGTTTATGGGTATCCCGGGTGAAAATGCAAACGGCGTATTTTCCGCTAACGAGTTCCTTACCCGTGTAAACCTGATGAAGGCTTTTGATGATGACTATGATACACCTGTTAAGATAGGCAAAAAGGTTGCGGTTATCGGCGGCGGTAATGTTGCCATGGATGCGGCACGTACAGCCCTCAGGCTTGGCAGCGAAAGTCATATTGTATACAGACGTGCGGAGGAACAGCTTCCTGCAAGAGTTGAAGAGGTACATCATGCTAAGGAGGAGGGAGTTGTATTCGACCTTCTCACCAATCCTACAGAGATCCTTGTGGATGAAAACGGCTGGGTATGCGGTATGAAGTGTGTAAGAATGGAACTTGGTGAGCCAGATGAAAGCGGCAGACGCAGTCCTATCGTTATTGAGGGCTCCGAGTTTACCATGGATGTTGATACGGTTATTATGAGCCTTGGTACTTCACCTAACCCACTTATCAGCTCCAATACTCCCGGACTTGAGGTAAATAAGCGCAGATGTATAATTGCGGAAGAGGAAACGGGACTTACCACAAGAGAGGGCGTTTATGCCGGCGGTGACGCCGTAACAGGCGCAGCTACCGTTATCCTTGCCATGGGTGCAGGTAAAAAGGCTGCCGCTGCGATAGATAAATACCTTAGTGAAAAATAAAGATTGATTTTTCTGTTACGAGGGCGGATTTTTCGCCCTCTATTTTTTTCTTGCATATTTGCTTGATAGGGGTTATAATATTTAAATTGAATTTATTTACGGAGAGGAATATTATGACAGATATTTTGGTTAAGCTGTTTGTAAAAGACGGCAGGGATATATTAAATCCAAAGGTACGTGAAAGGTATGGTTTATTAAGCGGCGGTGTGGGTATAGTCTGCAACATTTTTCTTTGCATCATCAAGCTTTTTGCAGGTCTGCTGACTTCTTCCATATCCATTATGGCAGATGCCCTTAACAATCTTTCCGATGCAGGCTCTTCCATAGTTACTTTTATCGGATTTAAGCTTGCAAGCAAACCTGCCGACAATGAGCATCCTTACGGGCACGGACGGTACGAGTACATATCGGGACTCATAATTGCAGCTGTTATCCTTATAATGGGGTTTGAGCTTTTAAAGTCATCGGTTGATAAAATTATTCACCCCGAGGCAATTGAGTTTTCCTTAGCTTCTGCCGTAATTCTTGCCGCGTCTATATTTGTTAAGCTATGACTTAACTTATTTAACC
>CALWRD010000088.1 GCA_944383875.1 uncultured Clostridia bacterium
GGTGTTCTGGCTTGATCAATCCGAGGTTTGGCTTATACCTGAGATAATAATATATTTTGTATTAAGTGCCATTGCATTTAAATCTTACTATTTCGGTATGGCAGGAAATATGTACTATTTTGTAAAAAAATTTGACAAGGCAAGAAAATACTACAGCCTTGCCGCAAAGCTTAATACAATTAATGTACCTGCACTGTACAACTATGGAATAATGCTGCTGCATGAGGGCAAGGCAAAGGAAGCCCTGGCACTTTTTGAACGTGCTCAAAAGTACAACACAAAGCTTATTTACGAAAAAAACATCCCTCTTGCAATGGGCAGCTGTTACTGGCTGATGGGAAACATTGACAAAGCCATTGAGCTGATGGAAGGGCTTGAAGAAAAGTACAGCTATGTAAATGTAAGCACCCTGACCACCTTAGGATATTTATATATATTAAAAGAAGACTACGACAAGGCGGAGGAATATACAAAGCGTGCCCTTGATGATATTCCGGAACACGCTCCCGCATGGGATAACATGGGACAGATATATTTTAACAAAGGGGATATGCCCAAGGCTAAGGAGTATTTCCAAAAGGCACTTGAATATAGGGAAAATATGCCTGACAGTCTTTACTATATGGGTATAATAGCAAAAAATGAAGGGGATTTGGATACGGCAAAAAAATATTTGGATCGTGCTCTTAATTGCAATGTTACCGCATTGAATACCGTTACCGTTGAAGAAATAAAAAAGCAGCTTAAAAGCATAGATAACACTTGAAAATTTTATTGATTTGGCATAAATTATATTGCTTTTTTCACTAAGATGACATATAATATAATTATATTAACTTCATTTCAAAAGCATTAACTTAGCAAAAATACGTCTGTCAAATACAATAGGGGGAATGGATTGATGAGCAAAAAGCCTATTTCCATTCGACAAAGACTTAGCATTGCTATGATTTCCATGCTGCTGTTTGAAACAGTTATATTTGTACTGCTGATACTTTTCAGCGGTGCATTTGGCATCATCGTCAGTAATGCTTACGGAGACTTAAGCGACACTGCCGCACGCAGAAGCAGTGCAGCAGAAGAAAGATTAAACTCCGTGTCGGATATACTTATTTACAATTACGACAAATTTAACAACATCATTGCTGAAAGCAGTCAAAGCGGCGATATAAACTATGACAGCGTGTTTACCCAAATGCTGCCAAACACAGAAGTTTTATCCGGAAACGACCTGATAAGCGGAGTTTTTGTCTTTGGCGGCAGTGATATGCAAAGAGCACGTATACCGGCTGTATACCTCAGCAATACCGATATAACCCTGAAAAATCAAAGCTCAAGCTTTAAAATAGCAAGCGAAACTGTCATAGAAAACAGCAACATACTAAAAGCTCCCAGTTGGAGCCGTACTTTTAATGCAAAGGAAAGTGAAAGTCTTGACTTCATAACAGAACCAATCAGACTGGCAGAGGAGTATCCCAATGCAGATATATCCGAGCTCGGCTATTGGTCAATGCCATATGACATTAACTTTGACAACGAATTCTGTATTGCCTTTTGTCTTCCGTTAAGGGACAATGACGGCAATTGTCTTGGTGTACTCGGTGTCCAGGTTTTACTTGATGAACTCAAAACCTACCTTCCTTATCTGGAACTTAACAGCCGTGGTGTGGGCAGTTATTGCGTAGTATGCCAAAGCGATAAAAACTCAAATGTATTCCAAAAAGTCACCACGTCCGGAAAGACTTTTAACCGTATTAACAACTACTCCGATAAGGTTACCTTAGGCAAAAAAACAGCCTATGACAATATATTCACACTGGAAACACAAAATACAAAAGGTGATGCCGTATATACTGCCGTCAATCCCCTTAATCTAAGGGGAAACAGCCAACATAATGACAATAAGTGGCTGCTTTTGGGAGTAGTTGACGGAGCATATCTGAATATGCCCGGGAACAGCATTAGGCTTAATATAACAATAGTTTTTTTAATTACTATGTTTGCGGGACTAATATTTTCCATGATTGCAGGTACAGTTGCAGCCTATCCCATAGATCGCTTTTTAACTGAGTTAAAGCGTATAACACCACTTAATCCCGCTCCTCCGACAAAATCAGAAATTGTTGAACTAAACGAACTGGGATATACGGTAAGCAAGCTTACTAAAGAGGTAACGGCATTTTCCTCCAAAATGTCCGATATTATTTCTCTTACGGGATTTCGTTTCGGAGCTTTTGAATACAGTCGTGAGGAAAATACGGTGCTTTGTACAGATAAAGTGTTTGAGCTGCTTAATATTGAAAAAACAGATAACAGTCTGTTTATGCCAAGGGCTCTTTTTGAAGAACATATAGAAGCCTTTTGCCATGATGTCACGCCCGGTATTGATCAGATATATAAGGTTAATCTCCCCGGGGGCACAAGTAAATACATTCGTTTAAAAACCACTCTAAATAACGGAAAAATACTGGGAATTATACAGGATACCACTGCAGAAACGGTTAAGGAAAGTACAATGAAGCATATAAAGGACCATGATGCCCTTACAAATTTGCTTAACAGAAGTGCTTTCAGACGTACATTAAACGAAAAATTTACATCTGCCAATGTGTCGGTTGCTGCACTTATACACTGCGATATTGACAATATGGCAGATATTAATTCAAGATACGGAAATGCCATAGGTGATAAATGTCTGTCTGCCATAGGCAATATATTAAAGAAGTATCACGACAGAATAACATGCTTTGCCGCAAGGACTGCCGGGGATGAATTTAAAATACTGGTGTTCGGCTACAACAGAGAAAAAATGGAAAAAAAGCTTCTGCGGATTTTTAATGAAATATATGATATAAAAGTACAGACATTTCAAGGCATTCTTAATGTTCACGCCTCTATCGGCATAGCTTGGTATCCGGATGACTGCGACAATGCAAATTTACTGGAGCAATATGCGGAATTTGCTATGCACCAAATTAAACATGAAGGCAAAAATACATATAAAAGTTTTGACCGAAAGGCTTTTGAAGCCGCAGAACTTAATTTTAAAAACAACCGAAATATAGAAACTCTTATTTCGGAAGGTTTGATAAAATACGCTTTTCAGCCTATTATAAGCTCAGCAAGCGGGGAAATATACGGCTATGAGGCTCTTATGCGTCCGACTGCCCACAACTCGGTAAGTCCTCATGATGTAATCACTTTTGCCACAGAACAAAATAAGCTTAATATAATTGAAAAGCTTACATGGTTTACCGCACTTGACAACTTCAGTATGCAGAATGAAGCTATTGAAGGAAAAAAAATATTCATCAACTCAATACCTAATGAGATGTTAAGTGAGGATGAACTCAGAGAACTTGAAGAAAATTACGGTGAATTTTTAAGCAGCGTAGTACTTGAAATAATTGAAAACGAACAAACGAACAGTGAAGTGATGCGGCATAAAAAGCAGCTCATTGAAAAATGGAACTGTCTGCTTGCCATGGATGATTACGGTTCCGGTTACTCAAATGACAATACCCTTTTAAGTCTTAAACCCGATATTATCAAACTTGATATTGAGATGATTACAGGCATAGAAACAGATAATGACAGACAGACGCTTGTCAAAAACATCATTTCATATGCTCATCAGCGCAATATAATGGTATTGGCGGAAGGTATAGAAACCACAGCGCAGTTAAAATCCCTTATTGAATACGGTGTAGACCTTCTTCAGGGTTTTTACCTTGCAAAACCCGATTTTGACGCTGTAGAGCAGATAGATGAAGCTAAAAAAGATGAAATAATCAACTATCGTAACAACAGATACGGAAAATAATTACCGTGTCTGCCCAATCACTTTTTTGCCGGGAACTGATTGACAATTGTAAAATTTATCAATCGGCTCCCGTTTGCTTTGCAAAAAATATATATTCAGTATCAATTTATTTTAATCCTAAAAGTTCTTCCGCTATCCTCCTGCCTGTAGGTGTTGCGGCAAGCCCTCCTTTGGCAGTTTCCCTGAGTGCTTCCGGCATTGCCTGTCCCACTCGTTTCATTGCGTCTATCACTTCATCTGCAGGTATCCTGCTTTTTATACCGGCAAGCGCCATATCCGCAGAAGTTATGGCATTCACGGCACCGATTACATTTCTCTTAATACAAGGTACTTCAACCAGACCTGCCACAGGGTCACATACCAGACCAAGCAGGTTTTTAAGTGCCATTGCAACCGCACTTTTAACCTGTCCATCGGTACCTCCCTGCAAATATACCAGCATACCCGCAGCCATAGCCGATGCGGAACCAACTTCCGCCTGACAGCCTCCCTCTGCACCTGATATGGATGCCCTTCGGGCTATGACCTGACCTATTCCTGCCGCAACATACAATCCTTCCGTCATACGTTCGTCCCTTACATTATACCTCCTACTGTATGGTATCATAACCGCAGGCAGCACACCACATGAACCTGCCGTAGGAGCAGCTACTATACAGCGCATACATGCATTTGATTCAGCTGTTGAAAGTGCATAATAGATAACGCAACTGACAAAATCACCTGTAAGAGATGTATAGGTATGGGTATATTCTCTATATTTTTGAGCATCTCCTCCTGCAAGTCCGCTCGAGGACCTTCTCCCTCCGTCATAATCAGCCGCTGTCCTTTTCATCACCTTCCACAACCCCATCATCTTGTCAAAGGAATCATTGCGTGAAACTCCTCTTTCATCCATATCATCCTTAAGCACTGCTTCAAAAAGTGAAACTTTATTTTTTTCAGCAGAGACCGTAAGCTCTTCAAGACTTTCATAACTCATAACATCACTCCTCTTTTATATTCAAATAAGTAACCTTTATTACACCCTCAACCCTTTCAAGCCATTCTAAAGCCTCAGGTGGAATTTCCTGATCCGTTTCTAAAATCATAACGGCATATCCGCCTTTTTTACTTCTGTATAGATTAAGTGTAGCAATATTTACGGATTTATGTGCCAACATGGAGGCAACCTCTGCCACGTGTCCCGGTTGATCAAGGTTATGCACGATAAGGGTAGGATATTCACCAGTAAAATTAGTTTCAATATCATCTATATTGACTATACTTATCCTTCCGCCGCCAAGGGAGGACGCCACTATCTTAAGTTCCCTGCCGTTACGTCCTTTAAGCTTAAGCAAAACACTGTTTGGATGAACATTTTCAAGCTCAATATCTCCGAATGAAAATTGCATACCTTCTTTCTCAGCAAGCTCAAAGCTGTTTGGAATATCCATATCGTCGGTACTCATACCAATCAATCCTGCAATCAAAGCCTTATCGGTACCGTGTCCCACACCGGTATCTGAGAAAGAACCATGGAGAAATATCTCAGCCCTTTCCGGTATGCTGCCAAGCAGCTTTTGAGAAATGTAACCTATCCTGACCGCACCTGCCGTATGTGAACTGGATGGACCTACCATAACGGGACCTAAAATATCAAATATGTTCATAGCTGCCTCCTTGTATAAACCTTTGCTCTTATTATAAACAAAATCAGAACTTTTTAGCAAAGCTAAAAAGTCGGCTTCGCCGCCCGAATTACTCTCTTTCGGTTCACAATCAGAACTTTTTAGCAGAGCTAAAAAGTCGGCTTCGCCGCCCGAAAAGCACTTTTGCTTACACAAAAGCAAAGCTGTGCTTTGGCGGATTACTTTTTTCCGCTGCACAATTACTTTCTTTCGGTTCACTATTAAAGGGAGCATACATTAATAAGTACACTCCCTCGCATTTACAATGGTATCATGTTCATATGAATTTGACAATGAAAAAACATGATTATTTTACACATTATCTTTTGTTTTTTTCCGGCAAATATAAAAAGACGGCACAACGCTTATATGAAAACGTCTGTACCGTCTTTAAAGCAATCAAATATTTTCTTTATCTGACAGGAGTATATTCATTAAACAGTTCCACAACCGCATCATAAATAGCATGTGCAGCCTTGTTTTGTCCATCCTCACTGCTTATAATTGCCCTGTCTCCCGCATTTGTAATAAAACCTATTTCGGCAAGAGTAGCAGGCACATCGCTGTCCCTGAGCACCTTAAAGTCAGAACTCTTTACCTTTCTGTTTACCGTACCAAGGTTATTAAGCAGATTGTTTAACACCTTTTCGGCAAGTATATAGCTGGTGAGTCCGTTACCCAAATTGTTTGGATAAAGGCTGTAGGTCTCCGTACCGCTTGCGGTAGTATTTGTACCCGCACTGTTTATATGAATTGAAACAAAGGCATCACCCTCATTTGCCAGATTTGTTCTGTCATCAAATGAAGGATATACATCCGTTGTACGTGTTGCGTAACACTTTATATCACTTGCATCAAAAAGCGCCTTTGTCTTATTCAATATCGCAAGTGTAATATCCTTTTCATAAAGATCTCCGTAGGTTGTACCCACATCCGTACCGCCATGACCTGCATCAAGCACAATAATCTTGCTGTATTTTTGCTTAGGCAATATCGGTTTAATCAAAATATCACTGCCCGAAACAGTAACATCCATAGCCATAATTCTGCTTTCATTAAACTTAACAACAGCCTGATTGGACGCTACTGTAACTTCCACGGTAGTAATATTGCCGTCATTAACTGTAAAGGTATTACTTGTAAAAAGTGAGCTGAAATCACCTTTTAAAGTCAGCACATAATTAAGTTGATTGTAATTGTCACTGTGTACAATATTCGATACATCAATAATACCTGCCGCACCCGGAAGCACCAGACCTTTCTGGGCATCATAACTTAAAGTAGATGTGGTAGGAGCAGAAGGCTGAACCGTTTCAATACCCTTTGCTATGGTGATAGAAATACTGTTGCCTGTAGTATCCGTAGTATATCCCGCCGTATCCTGCAAGTCTATGGAAATACGCACCGTATTGGCATTAAACTGATAATAGGTACCACCGCTTACTATTCTGCCTTCATCAAAACTTCCGTTGTCAATGTCAAGTACCGCATCCGTAACATCAACTGTCAGCAAGTCTCCCGTCACAGAAGTTGTAGTCCTTACACTTGGTGTGGTCGTACCGGTAATGGTAAGCTTATCACCGCCCACAAGCTTCTCCATAGTAATTGAAGTGATGGAGTTTGTGCCTACGCTGATACCCAAGGTCTTTCTGTCAGAGGAAAGATAGAGTCTAAAATCACCCTCCGACTTCATATTAAACAACAGCCTTGTTGTACCTGCCGTACCGGAAACCTCTATACTTTCCACCTTATTATCTGATACATTATACAAGGATGAAGGCAGTCCGTTGGTGGCGTTGTTAATATCCACCGCCACTTTTTCTGCCGAAAGTTTGGTAACGGTAACGCTGCTGATCTCCCCGTCAGCACCTGCCAAAAAGATGCTGTCACTGTCACTTGCCTTAGTAAGAGAATTAACCGTAACAGTATCATATTCGGCTGACATATAGCCGCTCATATTTGCACTTGAACCGGACTTAACTATATTTACGGCCGCCGTGGTTGTTTCAGTGGCTGCCTCCGTAGTGGTTGTTGTAGTTGTTGTGGTAACCGCAGGCTTTGAAACGCTTGCAACTCTTGTCTGTGAGTTCCAGCCAACCTCCATACCTATTGATTCGGATGCAAACCTCAATGGTATCATTGTTTTATCGTTGATTATCTTCGGCGCTATGCTCATCTCCATTGCCTCACCATTTACATAAGCCTTGGTGGAGTCAATTTGCAGCATAACAACATCATCCTCATATTTAACATATACTTGATACAGATCACTTATCCAGTCAACCTCCGCACCGAGTGCTTCAAAAACCTCTCGTGCAGGCACTAAGGTGTAATCGTTAAATATAATAGGGGGCATAGGAAGATCACTAAGGGTCTTGCCATCGACAACAAGGGTTACCTCTTCGGCGCTGTAATTATGTGACCCGTCATCATACTCCAGCGTCATATTTATGAATTTTCCGGCAGCTAAAACAGTTTCCGCCGACAATGCGAATATCAGTATTAAGGCAACGACTGCCTTAAAATATCTCATAATATTACCTCCGTCATTTCAGTAATTTTCCCGTGTAAGTCCTATTATATCAAATCTTTGAAAAAATTAAAGCAAAAAGGCGGATATTTAATAATTTTGTAACATAGAAATCTGCCAAAATTAATGACAACAAAACATTTTTTACCACAAATACTTATTTGTGCCGCTGTATGCTTACATTGTATTGCGATGGAAATAACGCCGGTTGAATAACAATAATCCATACAGAATATAATATCGTACAATTTAGATATTTCCCCTTAGCGATTGAAATGAGAAAGATAAGCTCGGAACCTACTTACTAAACAAGGCACCGGATTTTTGCCGTAAAAAATTATTTTTATCTTTTTTATGTACGTTCAGTGCACGGGAAATTGCAGAAAACCATTACAAAAAAATATCTCCGACCACAATACCGCAATCGGAGATAAAACATATACATATTAAAGGAAGTAATTCATAGTAATTGCGAAGAAATATCAGCACAATAAAACAGCAATTTTATTATCTGTATATTGCAGTCTTTGTATCCGTATCCCAATCCACATCAACATCAAGGGCATTTCCCAAGGCTCTGAAAGGTATATACATCCTGCTGTCTGCTATCTCGGCTGCAGCATTGTTATCCATTACAACGTTTTGCCCGTTTACAATCATTACATTGCTGCCTGCCTTAAATACTATAGTATTGCCGTTGGCATTAACGGTAGCTGTCTTGGATGCAGCATCCCAAAGAACATTATCCGCACCGTCGGCATTTTCAACATCACCGCCGCTGATTGCAAGAGCTACAAATCTGAGTGGTACCATAGTGGAATTGCTTGCGCTTTGTATATATGGTGCGGCATCTATAGCTACACTGTTGTCATTTATCTCAACGCTTCTGCTGCCTATGGTTACCTTAACGGTGCTGTCGCTTTCCGTTGAAATATCAACGTTATCGTTTTCAGACTCAGTTGTTGTCTCGGTTGATTGTTCCGCTGTGGTTGTTTCAACCTTACCGGAAGCCTTTGATGAGCTTGAACCGCCGCCACCGCCGCCGGAACGTCTTCTGGTTGTTGTTTCGGTACCTGATGTGGTGGTTTCAGTGGTAGTTTCGGTGGTTGCTGTTGTAATTTCCGTAGTTGTTTCAGTTGATACCGATGAAGAGTCCTTTATTATAGTAAACTCTGTATCTATCTTTTCCATTGTATCCGTTCTGTAAGTGTTGATTGTAAACTTATTATCGGATATGTCAATCATAGAAAATGTAGGTACATCCTCCTGCCATCTTGCCGCAACATATGCCTGCTGATGTTCAACAAGGTCATAATACTTGCTACCTGATGCAGAGTTAGCAGTCATATAAAGAATACCGTCAGGATTTGTAACAACATCCTCCGTAGCGGAAATATGATCTGCATCCTCTATAGAGGTAAGGTAGTTGTTATATGTTTCATCAATTTCTTTGTCACCGTCAATGTACAGGTCAAAATCATCCTGACTTATAAAGCTGTCCTCCTGCTTTACTCCCCCCTTCATAATATATGAACGGGTGTAGGTATGGTCATGTCCCGTAAGTACTACGTCAATATCGTTTTCCTCAAGAATAGGTATAAGACCATATCTGAGCTCTACTATTTCAGGTTCATTTGAATGTTCACCGGAACCGTAAATATCCTGATGTAAAGTAACTATTTTCCATGCTGCATCCTCATGAGAAGCACAAGCCTGCTCAATAAATGTCTGATGCTCGGCAACATTTGTATTGTTTGTATTAATCATAATAAACAGTACGTCGCCGTAGCTGAAATAGTAATCACCGCCTGCGTAAGTTGAACCTATATCGCTTGCGTTAGGATTGTTGAAGTGGTAAGTATAGTTTGAACTTAAAGCATCGTGGTTTCCTATTGTTGTTGCAACAGGTATCTGCTTTAAAAGCTCTGGAGACAAGTATCCTGCATACTCAATTTCATTATCTGTATATGTAGCATGAGTTTCATCACTTGTGTCTTTATCCCTTGACTGAATTTGGTCACCTGCGGATACCATAAAACTCAAATCAGGATTCAAAGCATATGCCTTTTCAACAGTATCATTCCAGTTGAATGAATCATTTCTTACAGAACGATCCTGTCCAAGCTCGCTTGTTTCGCCTGTAGGAATGTTTTCATTTGATGAACCTATCTGTGGATCTCCGAAGAACACAAAGCTGAACTCATCGGTTGACTCCGCCGCCGTATAGGCAACAGGCTCTGTCCACTCGCCGTCCTTTGTATAGCTGTAGTAATATGTAGCGCCCGGTTCAATACCTGTAACAGTAACCTTGTTGCTGTAATACCCGGGAACAGCATTACTCTGGGTTACAGTCTGTAAACTTTCTGCTGAAGTAGCCTCATCCTGATACCATCTGAAACTTGGCAATCCTGCGCTGTCCTTTGAATACCATGCAAAATTAAGCTCTGTCTCATCAACACCTGGAGTAAGAGATATATTCTCCCAGTCGTTCTTCTCTGTTTCCCATTCAGCGCACCATTCCTCCCATGCGCCGTCCTGTGCAGCCTCTGTCAGCGGAGCTTCGGTCCATCCATCGTTATCTGCTGCCCAAACAATGGAACTAAGCAAAAACACCGACGCTAAGGCTAATGAAATCTTTTTTCTCATTATTAATCCTCCTTATGATTTCAGGTAAATTTATACCATAGTCAATTATAGTTATTTTATACAATTGTTCTATCTGTTTTTTGTAAAATTTGCCTATAATTTTGGTAAAAGCCATTGACTTTGAACAATTCAACACTATAATAACATTTTGAAAATAAAAAACGATCAGAGGTATAAAAATGTACAGGAAAATTTTTATTGTAATCATTGTATTAGCTGCCGTTGCAGGCATAATAAAGCTTAATGATATAGAGTTTACCCCTCTTGTCAACAATGACGGCAAAACCTACGCAAAAGCCGTTGTTACCCAAGTGACAAGGGATAATCTTATAGAGGACGGTACAAGAGTGGGGCAACAGGAGGTTGTTGTACGAATACTGAGCGGCGAATACCGTGACCGTGAGTTTGAAGCAAAAAGTAACTCTTCATATCTGTATGGTGCCGACTGCGAACCCGGTATGCAAGTAATGGTATCCATAAACGAGCACAACGGAAACTACGTGGTTAATGTGGCAGGATATTATCGTGCCTTCCCGATATATTTAATAATAGGTATGTTTTTCCTCAGTATTTTTGCTATAGGCGGTAAAAAGGGCGTACTTTCAATACTTGGTCTTATCTTTACATTTGTAATGATATTTTTCGTTTATCTGCCAATGGTTTACAGGGGCTTTTCACCCTTTCTGGCAGCGGTAATTGCTTCCGCCGTTACCACGGTAGTCAGTATGCTGCTTATAGGCGGTAAGACTTATAAGGCAATGATTTCCATAATAGGCACTGTATGCGGCGTTATCCTTTCTGGCATATTTGCATACATTTTCTGTAAAATGACCCGCATTACAGGCTACAATGTAGGGGAAATAGACGAGCTTGTTTTTATTGCGCAAAACACGGCTATTAAGCCCGGTGAACTGCTTTTTTCCGGTATCTTGATTTCATCTCTGGGCGCTGTTATGGACGTGGCAATGTCCATAGTCTCCGCCTGTGAAGAAATATATAAGCAAAACACCTCCATCACAAAAAACGAACTGTTTAAGTCCGGTATGAATGTGGGAAAAGATGCAATGGGTACTATGACAAACACCTTGATACTTGCCTTTGCCGGCTCTTCGATAAATATGATAGTAACCCTTTACGCTTATAACTATCCTTATATGTATAACATCAATCTGCTGAAAATAGGCATTGAAATAATTCAGGGACTTGCCGGAAGTATGGCAATAATATATACTGTACCAATATCCGCCTTTCTCGCATCTGTTATATACGTAAATCACGGAAGCAAGCAGGTACAGGAAAATCACTGACAATACATAAAAAGTGCACCTCCAAACGCTAGTTTTTAGTCTAACATTTGGGGTGCACTTCACATTAACAGTCCCTTTCAATAATCACGGTATAAAACAGGCAACAACCTCTCTACAGTTCCTCATATCCGTTTTTATGCATAATATGCTCAATACCCTTTTCCAAAAGGGCAGCAACATGGTCATCGTCAAGGGAATAAACCGTTGCCTTACCCTCTTTTCTAAACTTAACAATATCATTTTGCCTGAGCAACCTGAGCTGATGGGATATAGCCGACTGTGTCATATCAACCACTTCAACCATATCGCTTACATTCATTTCACTTTTATAAAGTGCATACAAAATTTTTATTCTGGTAGAGTCACCGAAAAGCTTAAAAAAATCCGCAAGGTCATAACTCATCTCATCGGAAAGCATATTGATATTTTTATCCATAAGTTCTGTCCCCTTTATATTGTACATATGAACATTTACTCATAATTCAATAAAAATATATGAGCAACTTAACATTGCTCATATATCATATACCCTTATCACTTTTTTTCTCTTGGAACCGCCGTTTTTTTAGGTGCGCTTGATTTCTCACGGCTGCGTTTTGAAGAGGACTTACCGCCTCTGCCCCACTTAAAAAACCAAGGACCTTTTTCACTGTTGTCAGCCGTTTCGTATTCAATATATTTGCCTGTACCTATCGCAACACATGAAACGGCATCATCGGCAAGTACGGCATTGATACCTGTTTTTTCCTTAATTACCTTATCAAGACCGTAAAGCAGGGAACCACCGCCGGTCATCACTATGCCCCTGTCTGAAATATCTGCCGCAAGTTCCGGAGGAGTCTGCTCAAGCACACTGTGAACAGCTTCAACTATAGCATCCACAGACTCGTGCAGTGCCTCATACATTTCAACGGATGAAACCGTAATATTCATAGGCAGTCCCGATACAAGGTTACGACCTCTTACATCCATGGTAACCTCGGAAGTACCCTTATAGGCAGTACCGATATTAATCTTAAGAGCCTCCGCCGTCCTTTCGCCTATAAGTACATTATGCTTTTTGCGCATATAACGCACAATGGCATCGTCAAAATTGTCACCTGCCACCTTAAGGGATGTACTTACAACATTGCCGCCAAGGGAAATAACAGCAACATCCGTGGTACCACCGCCTATATCCACCACCATACTGCCGCAGGCACGTGAAATGTCTATACCCGCACCTATTGCAGCGGCAATGGGCTCCTCTATAAGATACACCTGCCTTGCTCCCGCACTGCGTGTTGCATCCTCAATGGCACGTCTTTCAACCTCGGTAACCTTACTTGGTATACATACGGCTATCCTTGGTCTGCGGAAAGTATGTCTGCCCACAACCTTTTCAATAAAGTAACGTATCATCCTTTCGGTAACGTCAAAATCCGAAATAACACCCTCACGCAAAGGACGAATCGCAACAATATTGCCCGGGGTGCGTCCCAGCATACGCCTTGCATCTTCACCTACCGCAAGGATAGTATTTGTATTTTTTTCAATAGCCACAACTGAGGGCTCCTGTAAAACTATACCCTGTCCTTTAACATAAACAAGCACACTGGCTGTACCCAAATCAATACCTATATCCGAACCAAGAAACATTGCCATTCTCCTTTTTATATGCGTAACATGCTTTATAGAGATGATTATATCACATTATGCCAAAAAAGCCAAATATATTTTTTTAAAATGACTTGAAATATTAACAATTTTAATTTACTATAGTTATAGGGAAAGAATTAGTTAAAAGGAAGTAATTAAAAATGAGCAACACACAAGTACACGGCGGAGATCTGGATATAATCTCCCGTAAATATTCCATACCAAAGGAGGAAATAGTCAACTACAGCGGAAATGTTAATCCCCTTGGACTGCCCGAAACAGTAAAGGCGGCTATTGCGGAAAACCTTGATGCAATATGCGACTATCCCGATGTAAGTTATCTTAAGCTGAGGCAGTCAATAGCCGCATACACAGGTGCGGCAGCCGAAAGCATACTGGTAGGCAACGGCTCAACCGAGCTTATCTCTACCTATATTAAGACCCTTGCGCCTAAAAACAGCATAATTGTTTCTCCCGCTTACTCCGAATATCAACGTGAAATAGAGCTTACAGGAGGGAAGATAGAGCTGTTTCCTTTGCTGGAAGAAGAAAACTTTGTCCTTAACCTTGAAAGGCTTAAGCGGAAAATAAATGATGATACGGATCTTGTTGTTTTGTGTAATCCCAACAATCCCACAGGCAGCTATGTAACAGCCGACAGGTTAAGGAATCTGCTTGACTGTCTGAAAGAGCATAACGCATACCTTATGGTAGACGAAACCTATATCGAGTTTGCCTCAGAGATAAGTAAGGTATCGGCTATGCCTCTTACCCACGAATACAACAACCTGTTTATAATACGCGGCACGTCAAAATTCTTTGCCTGTCCCGGTTTAAGGCTGGGTTACAGTGCCTGTACAGACAGCGGGCTGCGTGAAAAAGCAGCCGACTTCAAAGACCCATGGTCAGTAAACAGCTATGCAGAGCTTGCAGGCTGCGTAATGTTTACTGATACGGACTTTATAAAGCATACAAGAGAGCTTATTACCTCGGAACGGGGGAGAATAAAAAACGAACTGTCTAAAATAAGTCAAATAAAGCTGTATGATACTCAGTCCAACTTTTTCCTGTTTAAACTGCTCACCGATAAAATAACGGCTGGGGAGATATTTGAAAAGCTTATAGCAAAAAAACTGCTGGTAAGGGACTGCTCCTCCTTTCCATTTTTGGACGGGCACTATATACGCTTTTGTATACTGATGCCGGAGCAAAACGATATATTAATTAAAGAAATAAAAAATATTTTAGAAAAATAGAGGGGGTTAAAAAATGCCATCAAATCAACAAGAAAATGAAATCTATGACAGCACACCTTTTACAATGAAGGAGGCAATAGCCGAAGCTCAGCGTTGTCTCCACTGCAAAAAGCCTATGTGCAGGACAGGCTGTCCTATCGAAAACGAAATACCCGACTTTATACATCAGCTTTCAAAGGGTAATCTCGGTGAAGCAAGAAATATCCTTGCGGAAAAGACCAATCTTCCCGCTGTATGCGGAAGAGTTTGTCCTCACGAAACCCAATGCGAAGGTCATTGCGTACTGGGCAAAAAGGGTCAACCTATCCGCATAGGTAAGCTGGAACAGTTTATTGCCGACTTTGATGCGGATATGGGACTTACAAGGGAAAATATACCTCCAAAGACCAGAGGAAACGTAGCCGTAATAGGTTCGGGACCTGCCGGACTTACCGTTTCCGGTGACCTTGCACATATGGGCTTTAACGTTACCGTATTTGAAGGAGAAGAAGAACCCGGCGGTGTACTCCTTTATGGCATACCGGAATTCAGACTGCCAAAAGAAGTAGTACGCCGTGAAACCAAGCGTATTTCCGAGCTTGGCGTTAAGTATGTATGCAACACCTTCGTAGGTCGTGATATTACCATAGATCAGCTTTTTGAGCAGGGCTATGACGCTATATTCATCGGTACAGGTACAGCTATTTCAAAGGAGCTTAATATCCCCGGCAAGGAGCTTACCGGTGTGCTTCAGTCCCATTACTTCCTGCGTATGGTTGCCTTGTATAAAAACGGCAGTCTTGACAGGCATGAGGTGCCAATTACCGAAGATGATCATGTGCTTGTTATAGGTGCAGGTAATGTGGCTATGGATGCCTGCCGTACCGCTATGCGTATGGGAGCCAAGTCCGTTACGGTAGTATACAGAAAGGGCATGGAAAATATGTCCGCCGCTCAGGTTGAGTATGAGGGTGCTGTAGCTGACGGCGTCAAGTTTATGTGGAACACCACTCCTGTCGAATATGTGGGTGAAGACGGCATCCTTACAGGTCTTAAAGTAAGTGTAAACGATACAGAGCTGATAGTACCATGTAACAAGGTACTTGTTGCAATAGGTTCCAAGCCTGCAAAGCTCATTATTTCAACTACTAAGGGCATTGAGGTAAATGACAACGGCTATGTAATAACAAAGCAGAAGCCATACGGTATGACAACCCTTAAGGGAGTATTTGCGGGCGGCGATGTTGTTCATCAGCCTGCAACCGTAGTACTTGCAATGAAAGAAGCTAAAAAGGTGGTTGAAGGTATAGCTGCCTACGTAGATGCAGTCAAACTGCTTGAACTTTAATAAACAAGAAAATGGCTTGCCGAAGTTTTGCAAGCCATTTTTTATTAAAATCCCGATACATTCGGGCTGAGCATCAGTTCAACACTAAGATTTCCGTTCCTGCACCTGATGTCATCTATAAAGCTCTTAATATCACCATTTTTATCAAGCACTATGTCATAGGTCAGCTCATACATACTTCCAAGATCAACGGTCTTAATCCTGTTAAGCTTATAATCAAGAGTATATCTGCTGAGCACCTCATCAAAAGCTCCGCTGTAATTAAGGCTTTCCGGAACAAGGATCTTCAGTACCCTGCTCTCACCCTTGTTGCCTCCGAAGTTGAATGCCTCAAAGATAAGCATAATAATGCAAAGCGCTGCCGTAAAGGTAAAAGCGTATACAAACTGCTGAACTCCGCTAGCAAGTCCTACTGCCATGGTAAAGAAAATATAAGCTATATTTTTTGCACTGCCGGTTTCAGACCTGAACCTTACAAGTGAAAATGCACCGCCCACGCTGAATGCCGCAGCCAGATTGGTGCCCACCAGCATAATAATAATCGAGGATACCACAGGTACTATAATAAGTGTATAACAAAAACCTTGACTGTAAGTATCCTTATCCGCAGTTTTCATATAGGTCAGGCTTATAATAAGTCCCAGTATAAAGGGCACTACTACCGTAAGCACAGCGCTTGCAAGGCTTAAGGTACTGTTTGTTCCGATATTTAACAGTTGTTCAAGCATAAATTTTTTCCTCCATAAGTTTTTCTCTCAGCATTCTTTCATACTCTGTACCGTATTTGGAAAAACTCGTTTTCCTGATTCCCAGTTTATTAAGCTCCTCCACAAGCCACTGCGGCATATGACTGCTGTGTTTTATCTCCATAATAAAAGTATTGCTGTCCAAAAGCTGCCTGCCGTTATCGCCGGCTTCAAGGCGAAGAGAGCTGTGCCTTGCCCTGATGTTTCTGTCAAAGGTAATCCTCAGGCTTGTATCCTCCGTGTAATAATAAGCGCATCTGTCATAGGCTATATATACCTTCGGTACAGCTCCGTAAAGATCAAAGGCGTAAGTAAGCTCATTTAACACTTGCCTGTTTATATAGTCCCCACAGCTTTCAAGACAATGATTTTCGGCAAAGTTGTAAGCTTCCTTCAGTTTCATGGTTGTGCGCCTTTTATTGACCACGCCCTTATATTTTTTCTTAATTTCCATAAAAACCATATCATCAGTCCCGGGTATGCCATATGCTCTCAACCTGAGTTTTTCCTTATAAGCAGGCTTTTGCAGGGAAGTACGTATAAGTCTGTCATCCGGCGTATCATAGTATATATTTGAAATAGTATAAAACTTACCCTCTGCATTATAAATATCATATTGAAGCCTGTCGCTTAAGTCATATATTAATTGTCTGTACTGCTTAGAAGTAACAACAAACTTTTCCTCTACTCTGTTAAAAACTTCTGTAATCATAATAATCACCGTCCGAATATCTTTTTTACAAAGAAAATTATATTCCTCGATAATTAGATAATCATTAGAAGGGACTAAAAATAAGATAAAATAACAGCTATGCCAAATTAAAATAATAGCCTATGCTTTTGTAAAAAAATATGGTATAATTCAATTATAAATTCGATTTACAAGGTGAATAAAATGAGTCAACAAATCGTAATAGAGGGCATAATTGACAGCATTAAGTTTAGGAATGAAGAAAACGGCTATACAGTCTTTACCGTAATAGAGGACGAAAACGCAGATGACGAGTATGTGTGCGTAGGCAATCTGCCAAGCATAACAGCCGGAGAAAATGTACAGCTCACAGGCAGCACCGTTGTCCATCCCGTATACGGCGCCCAGATACAGGTAGAAAGCTGCGTGCAAACAATACCCACAAACGAAAAAGGCATTGAAAGATACCTTGCAAGCGGAGTTATCAAGGGCATAGGCAAGGTAACGGCACGAAATATAGTCAAAAAATTCGGTACGGATACCTTCGATATTATAACCGACAATCCCGAAAGACTTGCCGAAATAAAGGGCATAAGCCTGAGTAAGGCACAGCAGATAGGCGAACTTTTTCGTGCACAGGTTGAAATAAGGACTGTGGTTATGTTTCTTCAACGATATGGAGTAAGTATAGCAAACGCTCTTAAGATTTACAAAAGATACAAAAGCTCCACAATTAAAGTAGTTGAAAAAAACCCTTACGCTCTTGCCGATGAGGTGTTCGGCATAGGCTTTACCACAGCTGATAAAATAGCCGCCAATATGGGCATAGCCCCCGACTCGGAATATCGCATACAATCAGGTGTTAAATATGTACTTTCCCTGGCGCTTAACGACGGCAGCGTATACCTGCCTATAGAAGTACTGCTTAAGCATACCGCCTCACTGCTGGAAATACCTCAGGAAGTCATTGCTAACCTCATTACCAAACTGCATATTGAAAACCAGATATTTGTTGAACGTACCGAAAACGAGGTAAGAGTATATCTTAACTTTTCCTACTACAATGAAAGCTATGTTGCTAAAAAACTTGTGGAGCTGTCTCATTTTAAGCCCGAAAGCAATGTTGACTACGATGCGGAAATCAGCTGTATCGAAACCTATAACGGTATGGAATTTGCTGATGAACAGCGCAGGGCAATAAAAGAAGCTATGACAAACGGCGTAATGGTTATAACCGGCGGTCCCGGCACAGGTAAAACAACAATAATAAATGCCATAATCGCCCTGCTCAAGTCAGAGGATATGGATGTGGAACTTGCCGCACCAACAGGAAAGGCAGCAAAGCGTATGTCCATAGCTACCGGAGAGAACGCTCAGACCATACACAGGCTGCTTGGACTGTCATACCTTGATGAAAACAGCCGAAAGCAAAACTTTGAACACGATGAGGACAATCCCATAGATGCGGATGTCATAATTACAGATGAAAGCTCCATGATAGACCTGTCTCTTATGTCAAGTCTGCTCAAGGCAATAGTTCCCGGAACAAGGCTTATCATAGTGGGTGATGCGGACCAGCTGCCATCCGTAGGAGCAGGTAATGTGCTTCGGGATATAATCTCAAGCGGAAGCATACCTGTAATACGACTTAAGGAAATATTCAGACAGGCTCGGGAAAGCTCCATTGTAGTCAATGCTCACCTTATCAACAGCGGTAAAATGCCGATTATAAAAAAGGACAGCCGTGACTTTTTCTTTATGGTATCCTATAATCAGGAAAGACTTATTGATACCATCATTTCATTGGTAACCACCAGACTTCCTGCCTACCTTAACTGCGACAGTTTAAAGGATATACAGATACTTGCACCCATGCGAAAATCGCCTATCGGGGTAAACAATCTTAACAACGTGCTTCAGGCTGCACTTAACCCGCCACAAAACGGTAAATTTGAAAAAGTACACGGCAGCCGCACCTTCCGTATGGGGGATAAAGTGATGCAGATAAAAAACAATTACAATATCACTTGGAAAATTGTAAAGGGCGGAAAACTGATTGATGAGGGAATCGGGGTATATAACGGTGACGAAGGAATAGTCTCCTTTATTGATAATGAAAATGAGTATATGGAGGTTATCTTTGATGATGAACGAACGGTTGTATATGACTTTTCTCAACTTGACGAGCTGGAGCTGAGCTATGCAGTCACCATACACAAAAGTCAGGGCAGCGAATATAAGGCAGTCATTATACCGGCACACAGCGGTCCGCCTATGCTGATGACACGTAACCTCATTTACACAGCGGTAACAAGGGCAAAGGAGCTTGTTGTACTTATAGGCATACCCGAAACCCTGAAAAAAATGATCGAAAACGACCGTGATACAGGACGTTATTCCGCCCTTGCAGAAAGAATTAAATATTTTTATGACCTGGGAAATACTTAATGAAAAAGGCGGCGCTGATAATTCAAGCACTGCCTTTTTTTCGACTGCAAATACGCAGCAGTATCACCTTACACACTGCCGTAACCGGCACCGCAAACACCATCCCCCACAGCCCAAACAGCTTACCTCCCACCGTGAGGGCTGCTATAACACCAAAGGGGCTAATTTCAACCCTTTTACCCACTATCCTCGGCACAATAACAGCAGAATCAATCTGCTGCAATATAAGCATAGCGCCCATACCGTATATTGCCTTTGCATAATCTCCGCTGATAACAGCGGAAAGAGCTGTAAGCACAAAGCCCGTAATTGAGCCGAAATAAGGTATTATATTTGAAAATCCCGAAAATATACCTATAAGCGGAGCAAAGGGAATACCCAATATCCAAAGTGCAACGCTGATAAGTACAGACATAATAAGCCCGTCCGTAAGCTGACCTCTGATATAGCCCGAAAACACCGCATCTATATCATCCAGTATTATCCTGCCTTTGTTATAAAGCCATTCGGGCAAAAGGGTATGAAGTATTTCCCTTACGCTGGCAAAGGGCTTTTCCGCCATAAGCAAATAAAAAGCCATCACCATACCCAAAGCAATGTTGACAATAACCGTTGCCGTCAGCCTTACGATACGCCTTTCATAACTTAGCAAACTGTCCCCCCTGTCAATAAAGCCCTCAATAAAAGGCATAAGAACATTGTCAAGCCCTGCTCGTTTAATAAAGTCGGTAAGGTGCATATAAGCAATATCAAGCCTTTTTCCGCTTTCTGTCATAAAAGCTGATATGCCATCGGCAATACTTCCGTTGCCGACACGTTTGAGCCTAAACAAAAGCACAAACAAAAAAACAACAAGGGGCAAAGCAATCATAAGAAATACAATGATACAGGCAAGCCTGCGGCTTTTAACTCTATCTTTTATAAACTGTATAGGCGGCTTAAGCACATATGCTGCCGCAAGGGCAACCAATATGGGTGCCAGTATACTTGCCCCACGTTTAAAAAGCCGTGTAGCAGTATCGGCAATACCCGAAGCATTTACGAAAGTGTATGCCACCATATCAATACCCAGTTTAATAACATAAATCATTATAAAGGTAGCAACAACGTAAAAACATCCCTTAAACCAATTTCTGTCCCAGGGCAGCTTCATATTTTACCTCAATTCGGCTAATAATCTTAAAATAAATTTCCACGTACGCTCAATGGAAGCGATGTCAGCCCTTTCACTTGGCGTATGAATATCCAAAATATCGGGACCGATGCTTATCATCTCAGCTCCGGGCAGCTTTTCCCCAAGCAGTCCACATTCCAAACCTGCGTGGATAGTTTCCACACGAGGCTTATAATTATACTCCGATTCAAAAATCTTCTCCGACTGTTTTAAAAGCTCACTGTCACTCTTGTATTCCCATGCAGGATAATTGCCCTTATACTCGCAAGTGCCGCCCGCAAGTTCGGTAAGAGCCTTTATCTTTGAATAAACATCATATTTACGGCTGATTACGGAGCTGCGTACCGCACAGGTGATAATTACTTCCTCATCAGCTGTCTTGACAACACCCGTATTGTTTGAAGTTTCCGGCATATTAAGTTCGGTATTCATGGCAAGCACCCCGTTTGGCATAAGCATAACTGCGGCAATGACCCTGTTAAGGCTTTCAGGAGTGAAAACCTTTTCCTCTGTATCACACTGCCTAAGGCTCAATACTATGGTTTCCTTCTGCATAGCATATTCCTTATTAATCGTTGCCTCCAGCTCTCTGAGGATTTTTGCCGCACCCTCAAAGCCGCCGGGGCAGAGAGCCACAAAACAGCCTGCATCCCTCGGGATTGCATTGTCCTTAGCTCCGCCGTACATACTTGACACACGTATATCCATCTTTTCGGAGAGAGTGGAAAGTGCCCTTACAAGAAGTTTGTTGGCATTTGCTCTCTGTTTAATAATATCAACGCCGGAATGACCGCCCATAAGACCGCCTACGGTAAGCCATGCACCCTCACGCTGACCTGTAGGCTCATATTTAACGGGTATACGGGACGTGGTTTTCATTCCTCCGGCACAACCCACGGTAAATACACCCTCATCTTCGGAATCTATATTAATAACTCGTCTTGCGGTGATGTCCTTGCAGTCAACGACAGAGGCTCCGCCCATACCTACCTCCTCATCGGTTGTAATAAGCACCTGAAGCTCAGGATGTACAACCTCATTGCTTTCAAGTATGGCAAGGGCATATGCCACCGCTATGCCGTCATCCGCACCAAGGGTTGTACCATCGGCACGGATAAAATCGCCATCATATATAACGGCAATGGGATCCTTTTCAAAATCGTGTATCACATCGGGATTTTTTTCGCAAACCATATCCATATGACCCTGAATAAGGATCGGAGGCACAGCCTCCATACCCATTGAAGCAGGCTTTTTGATAATGATATTATTCGCCTCGTCCTGTCTTACATAAAGTCCCCTTTCCTTAGCAAAGGAATAAAGCATATCGCTTATTGCCTTTTCATTTCCCGAACCTCTGGGAATTTTATTTATTTCCTCAAACCAGTAGAGAACCCTTGCACAGCTAAGACCTTTTATATCCATTTATTTTTCCTCCTGACAAAACAATCTCTTTCACTAAGATACTACTTATAATATCCTTTAATGTAAAACTTATGCAAAAAGGTGTGCATATACAATGTACAGCACACCTATGTATCAGATAATAATTTTATTTTAGCTCAAAGTCCTGCGTAGTCCATAGATGCCTTAACAAAATCCTTAAATAAAGGATGAGGTCTGTTAGGTCTTGACTTAAA
>CALWRD010000089.1 GCA_944383875.1 uncultured Clostridia bacterium
AAGCTGTGCTTTGGCGGATTACTTTTTTCCGCTGCATAATTACTTTCTTTCGGTTTACGATAAAATCAAAAGCTGCTGTAAGTGAACATCAAAATTCATTTACAGCAACTTTTTGCTTTATTAAACCTGCTTGGCGTCATCCGTAACACACAGCCTTATTGCTTCGTCAAAACTTACGCTGTCACACAGCATAGCGCCGGCTTTGTCATAATAAAGACTTCCAAAAACCTTTTGAAAAATGCCCAGAGGTATCGAAGCTGCTATTTTACCCATAAAATTTGACAGAATAATTTTTTTTCCTACGGCATCGGAGATTTTTTTTACCATATCAGAAGTATTTACATATTCTTTATCCATAGGTAAAATTATACCCGAAGTTTTATCATCCAATACCATTTTGACGGCATAAGCAAGATTGATTACATATATCATACTGCGTTTGTTTGCAACCTTTGGAAATATCGGTATGGCAAGTGCAAGTCTCTTAAGAAGGGCAAAATTTCCCGGGCAATCAGGACCGTAAACCATAGGCGGTCTTAAAACGGTTACCGTAAAATTTTCATCCTCCATTGCCAATATTTCATTTTCCGCCGACAGCTTGCTTTTTCCATATAGGCTAATCGGATTACAAGGTGTATTCTTATCTATAACACCGCACTTAACCCCGTAAACACTCATTGTACTCATAAAAACAAAATGACTTACTCCATTTTCCTTTGCCTTTTTTGCAAGTTTGACAGTTTCAATATGGTTTACCCTGTCATAGAAGTCAGCATAGTCCTTTTCCTTTTTATGAACTATTGCGGCACAATGTATCAATGCATCTGCGTCCGTTAAATCAACGCCATCGGCTCCGTTCCTAAAAGAAACGCAACGGGCATCTTTAATAACTGCTTTAAGATGAGAAGCTATATAACCATTTTTACCCGTTATTATCGTGCTCATCTGCGCCCTCCTTAACACCTTCCGCCTTAAACACAGAAAATATTGTCCTAAAGATAATATATATATCAAAGCAAAAGGACATTCTATCCACATATTCTCCGTCATACTTAGCCTTTACAGGTATAGGCAGCTCATCCCTTCCGTTTACCTGTGCCCATCCGGTCAGCCCCGGCACAACCGAGTTGGCATTGTACTTATCCCTTTCCGCAATTAAATCATACTGATTATAAAGGGCAGGTCTGGGACCCACAAAACTCATATCACCCTTTAATATATTAAATATCTGGGGCAGTTCATCAAGGCTTGACCTGCGAAGGAAATGACCTGACTTTGTGATATATTCATCCGGATCATGCAGCATATGCGTGGGAACATCTTTAGGCGTATCCATCTTCATAGTGCGAAACTTATAAATATAAAACTCCTTTTTATTTAGCCCTATTCTTCGCTGCTTAAAAATAACGTTGCCTCCGTCTTCCAGTTTAATTGCAGCTGCTATAAGTACAAGCAGCCACCAGAACAGTATAAGCCAAATAAGGCTTAACAAAAAATCAATAACCCGCTTTGCTTTTCGGTACATTTACTTTCCCCCAAGCTTATTGTTAGGCACTATCTCTTTAATTATATCCACTACACCGTCAGGATTATGATAGGCTGCATCATACAGTCTGTTAAGCTGGCTGTCAAACTTTTCATAATCCATTTCTATAGGCTTAGTAACAAAAATTTTGTTTTTATAAACCATTTTCAGGCTGTCCTTTTCTTCATCCATAATAAGCTCCTCATAGAGCTTTTCACCGGGTCTTAACCCTGTATATACAACTGCAATATCCTTATCCGGTACAAAACCGGAAAGCCTTATAAGATTGCGTGCAAGATCGTCAATCTTCACAGGTTCACCCATATCCAAAACGAAGATACTGCCGCTTTTGCCAAGACCTGCCGCCTGAAGCACAAGCCTGCTTGCCTCCGGAATAGTCATAAAAAACCTAATCATATTTTTATCCGTTACCGTTACGGGACCACCCTCTGCGATCTGCCTGCGAAAAAGAGGTATAACACTGCCGTTGCTGCCCAAAACATTACCAAAACGTACTGCCATAAACTTAGTTTTGCTTTCGGCAGCCATTTCCTGAATAATAAGCTCGGTTATTCGTTTTGTTGCTCCCATAACATTGGCAGGATTTACAGCCTTGTCGGTTGAAAGGAGTACAAATCTTTCAACCCCGTATTTATCGGCACAGCGTGCAACATTAAGTGTGCCGAACACATTATTTTTTACCGCCTCTTCCGGAACTTCTTCCATAAGAGGCACGTGCTTATGAGCTGCGGCGTGGAAAACAACCTCCGGCTTAAACCGTTCAAAAGCTCTTTCCAAGCTGTTCATATCTCCGATTGAACCTATATATAAATCCGTCCTGAGCTCATTGCCGTAGCGATTTTTGAGGTCAACCATCAGTTCATAGGCATTATTTTCATATATATCAAAAATAACCAGCAATCCCGGCTTGAAGGTTGATATCTGTCTGCAAAGCTCCGAACCTATTGATCCGCCGCCCCCTGTAACTAGCACGGTTTTACCCTCAAGGTATCCGGAAATGCTCCTGACATCCAGCTTTATTTCTTCACGAAAAAGCAAATCGGTAATATCCACATCACGCAAAGCCCTGTAGCTGCCGTCGGAAATATCGCTCATAGGCGGAATCATCTTAAGTGTACATTCCGTCTTGGTGCAAAAGTCCATTATCCGCTTTACTTGGGCATTCGTAGCGGAAGGAAGCGCAACAACGATTTCTTCTATTTCATACTCACTTGCAAGTCTTGGGATATTTGCACAGTCATAGGTAACCCTTATGCCCATAAGGTTTGTATTATTCTTTGACTCATCATCATCTACTATGATAACCGGTGTTCTGTTTTCATAGCCTTTTTCACCGTTTAAAATACTCCTTATTACGTTGTATCCGGCATAGCCTGCGCCTACTACCATTACACGCTTTGAGCCGGCTTTTTTGGTAAGTATATGCTCCAATGCAATAAACATTCTCTTTACAATCCTGTATCCGGAACGTGAGAAAGTAAAAAGAACCACATCTATAAACCACGCCACCATCAGCAGTCTTTTTGGCAGGTCATAGTCCGAAATATATACAAGTAGATTTGAATGTATAACAAACAGCAGTGCAAAAATAACCGTATCCGCCACCACTATCTTATAAATATCATCAATGGTAGCATACTTCCAAAGATTTAAGTAAAACCTGAACAGACCGTATACCAACACGCACAGTGGCGACAGAATGGCGGCGGCATATATATACCAATGCCAAACCTCCGCAGCTATAACCATACCTCTGCCCCCCGGAAGTCCCGGTATACTGCCGCCGTACCAAAGACAGATTGCTGCAATAAGAGAAAAATTTATGGTTACTATATCCAAAAGCACATATAAAATTATCTTTTTCCTCTGTTCAGAGGTCAGGCTTTTAAGCTTCTCCATTTGCCTCACCCGAAGACTTTACAAAATTTATTCCGTAGCCTGTACCAAGCATTATCCAAAAAAGAGGCGCTACAGAAACCACACTGTCGGTCGTGGCTGCCGCTGCCATATAGGCTATAACAGCCGCCATGCAAGCAAGTCTTGCCGCCTTAATAAAAGAAGTTCCCTCACCCTTTACAAACTTTACGGCACTCTGTACGATATAAATAATCACAAGGGCAAGGATCGCAATAAGCGAAAGCAAACCTGTATTAATGGCAGTCTGCAAATAAACACTGTGGGGTTTATCAACTATAATGTAGGGATTCCCCAAATATTGCAGCTTAGGAATAATATCATTCTGTGGAAACTCAAGTGCAAAACTGTCAGGTCCGCTGCCTATAATAATATTATTTAAAATAAGAGGTATGCTTCTTGACCAGATATAGCCTCTGCCCGAACCAAGCCTTTCTATCCCTTTAAACCCTATACTTGGTGCAGGATTATCCAGATCAACATCATTGCCAAACTTATCAAGGGGCACGATACCCTCTCCCGTATTTCTCATAAGAAAGTTTGTGGCATTTCCCTCGTTGTCACGACCTATAAATACCAGCTTATCATCATATATTTGTAAATTGCCTTCTTTGAGTCCGTCAATCAGATAGGTGTTGATATGTCCGTTTTCTCTGTCCTCCATAGCCGTGCTGCTTTGAACTTCCCTTACGATACCGTTTTGCTCCACAACAGGCTCATCCTCCGTAGCCGTAATATGAATATCCCCCGCCTTGGTTACTATGGTAGCGGTATCTCCATCAAAGGTAAAATCTTCATAGAAATAAGGATTTGCACTTTCCGTTTTACCCGTAACCGCATCGGTAATTATCCTGACCTTCTGTATAACGGTAGAGTTTGCGGCAACAAGTGCAGCTGGCAATACAACACATATTGCAGCAACCGCTACGGCAGACAAAAGATAAATCTTATTTTTATAAAGCTTATTTTTGAAAAAGCGCACAATACCTATAACAGCTGCAAAAGCACAGGCACAGGCAAAACCTAAAAGTCCGCCTACCGAATCACTGCCAATCATACATATAAAAGCCGGCACAAAAAGAACGGCAAACACATACTTAAACTTATTTTTAACAGGAAGCAAAAGAGCAAGCATAAGCATAAATGAAGCCATCATACCCGAATACATACCTAAACAATTAGGATTATACAATGTACCGTATGCGGACTCAAACTTAAGCTCAAGGTTTTGTCCCCCGTAATACTTTCCAAGCACAAACTTGGAACCCGGAGTTGTGGCAAAAATATCAAAACCAAAGGTCTGCATTGTACCTATAATACCTATAAGCAATACCGAAGCGGAAAAAAAGCCCACCATATACTTAACCGCAGCACCCTCCGATGCAAAGCTCATGGCAACAAGAAAAAATATCCCATAGCTTAACAGCACAAAAAAGCCTTCATATCTTTCACTTATTCCCCAGAAAGCAATAGACTTATAACTTGAGAAAACCGATGATAAAAGGCAAAGACCCACATAGGCATACATCAGATACGAAGGAAGGGCTTTAAGCTTAAGTTTAAGTCTTTTTTCCTCCAGAATAATACCAAGCAGAAGATAGGCTATCATAAATGCTGCGAGCACACAGATTGCCACAGCCTTATTATATGAAAACATATCATTGATTGCGCTGCTTGAACGTATAATACCGTATTCATACTCTCCCACAGGCACAATCCTTATCCTGACAATAAGCGGGATCACTATCACTGCCAGCATCAGGAAAAACGCCATAACCTTATCTATTCCTAATGCAGTATTTTTTTTATTATTAGCCATATTAACACCTCGGTAATTTTCAAATTAAACACTTATCCGAGTTTTTAGTATACCATAGTAACCGCTAATATACAAGTGAAAAAATACTTAATCTTTGGAATACGGAAATCAATTTTCTTTTCATTCTGTTTAATAAAATACTCTTTCTAATACCTCCTCGCAATCCTTCTCTCTGAGTCCTTCTCTGTCACTCAAAAAGGTATTTTTCAACTGTTCATAATGAGTTAAATACTTACTGTCGGTACTTACAACAGGATATCTGGCATACCATTTAGGATAAAACTTTTTCATATATTTTTCTGCCAGGTATTCCGCCTGTGACGCTCCGCTTGAATACAGGCTCGGCGTACCGGCAAGTCTCACCCCCGGAGGGCTTGAATGAATAAGCAGCATACTCCCATCTCCACACTGCCCTACACATATAAATACATGAGAACAGCAGCCGCAGGCGGAGCTGAATATATCCCCCGCCTGCCTGATTGATACCTTATCCCTTTCAACCCGTTCTCCAAGTCCCATTTGTACAAGAGATTTTACCACATTGCCTGACTTAAACACATATCCCCTGTCCCCCAGCACATTGTAAAGCACCCATCCCACATAACCGGAACAATCAAGCCCCAGATGAATAACTTCCTTATTCTTTCTATAATCATAGTCTTTAAAATTATAGTCCGCTCCGCAGCTGCTTGCAAAACCGCTCCATTTTTCGGACAAACCATAACTTAAGCACTCTTGTCCCGCACCGTCATCACTTTCATTCCAGCCTCCGCCGTAAATGTACATAGTTTTCCCAAGGGGCATAGCGGCTGTCTTGAGCATATCCGATATACTTTTCATCAAATCACCTCGTTAAATACTATGATTAAGACATATACAAAATACAATGTATATTTAACGTGATAACCTTTTTTCAAGCTCTACAAGCACTATAGGCATAATACATAAAAAGACTACATAAAGCCACTGGATACTGTTAAGAGGAGTAACCATAAATACGTCAGCCACAGGCTTTATCTGTATAACGGCAACCTGCATAAGTATTCCGATAATAAGCGAACCAACAAGATACTTATTTGCCAAAGTATTAATTTCAAATAAGGAATGTTCACTGCGCATATTAAAAGCATGTACAAGCTGGGACATACTTAATACCGCAAATGCCATAGTCCTTCCAACTTCCACACTGCCGTAAATAACCGAACCTATTGCATAGGCAAGCAAGGCAAGCATACCTATCATAGCGCCTTCTACCGCTATCCTTGCCCACAGCTCCTTGCTGAAAAGGGAAGTGCCCACCTGTGGTCTCCTAAGCATAATATCCTCATCACAGGGGTCAACACCCAATGCAATAGCGGGCAGAGAGTCGGTAACCAGATTGACCCAAAGCAGCTGTATAGGCTGAAGGGGCGTATTAAAGCCCATTACCATGGCAAAAAATACCGTAATTATCTCACCTATATTGCTTGACAAAAGAAAATGTATTGCTTTTTTTATGTTTTCATATATATTTCTGCCCTCATGTACAGCAGAAACAATAGTAGCAAAGTTGTCATCGGTCAGTACAAGATCCGCTGCACTTTTTGCGGCATCGGTACCGGTTATTCCCATGGCACAGCCTATATCGGCTGCTTTCAGAGCAGGTGCATCATTAATACCGTCACCTGTCATGGCAACTATATTTCCTCTTGAGCGAAATGCTTTTACCAGCCTCACCTTGTGAGTCGGTGTCACCCTTGCAAATACACTGCACTTATCTATAACGGAGCTTAACTGCTCGTCCGACAACTCATCAAGCTCAGCTCCCGAAAGCACGGTATCCCCATGTCGAAGTATGCCTACCTGCTCGGCTATAGCAGACGCCGTAATAAGATTGTCTCCGGTAATCATAACCGGACGTATACCGGCAAGTACACATTGTGCAACAGCATGTTTTACCTCCGGTCTCGGAGGATCCAGCAAACCTGCAAGTCCACAAAACACAAGCCCGTATTCCGCATACTCACGACTGCCGCACTTTCCTTTTATATCCTTATAAGCAACGGCAAGCACTCTGAGAGCGGAAGAACACATAGTGTCGTTCAGTTCAAGAATCTTCTTTCTGATTTCCTCTGTCATGATAACAATCCTGCCGTTTGAAAGGCAGTGGGTACAAATAGGCAATATGCTTTCCACAGCCCCCTTAGTAATACAGCGCAGTCCATCCTCATAAATATGTACTGTGGTCATACGTTTGAGCGTTGAGTCAAATGGATATTCGTCAACTCTCGGATAAAGGCTTTCCAGTTCATTTTTATCCAACCCCTCCTTAAGTGCCGCCTCAACAAAGGCGTTTTCCGTAGGCTCACCTTTAATCTTTTTTTCCTCGGTAAGTTCACTGTCATTACACAAAGTCATAAGTGTAAGTGCCAAAGTTTTATTATCGGTATTAAGCTCCTTAAGTTCCATCTTATTCTGAGTAAGAGTACCTGTCTTGTCCGAACAGATTACACTTGCACTTCCCAAAGCCTCAACCGCAGGCAGCTTTCTAACCACCGCACGTCTTTCAGCCATCTTTTTAACTCCTATGGCAAGGACTATAGTCACTATAGCGGGCAAGCCCTCAGGTATAGCCGCAACCGCCAGACTTACCGAAGTCATAAACATATCAAAAAATGGCAAATGCCTTAATAGACCCATCACAAATATAATAAAACAAATAAAAAGTGCACCCATTCCCAAAAGTCTGCCCATATGATTAAGCCTTTGCTGCAACGGAGTAGGGTCATTATCTGAGCTGTTGAGCATACCGGCAATGCTGCCCATTTCACTGTCCATCCCCGTAGCACAAGCCACAGCTTCACACCTTCCCATAGATACGGATGTACCCATATACAGCATATTAAGCCTTTCACCCAAGGGGGCAGATCTTTCCAAAACCACATCGGCGCATTTATCTACGGGAACAGATTCGCCCGTCAAATTTGCCTCCGATACTTTAAGTGAATGGGCTTCAATAATTCGACAGTCAGCAGGCACAATATTACCTTGGGTCAGTCTGATAACATCTCCGGGTACAATTTCCTTGGCATCAATCTCAACATACCGTCCGTCCCTCTTTACCGTACAATGAGGAGCCGTAAGCTGCTTAAGAGCTTCGATAGCCTTCTCCGCTTTATTTTCCTGTACAACTCCTATTATTGCATTGAGCACCACTATAGCTATTATAATAACCGAGTCTATATAATTTCGGCTGCCGCTGTAAAGCTCGGTCAAAAGGCTTACAGCAGCGGCGGCAATAAGCACCATTACCATAAAGTCCTTAAACTGTGATAAAAAGCAGAGTAGTATTGATCTCTTCTTTTGTTCGGCAAGCATATTGGCTCCGTATTTTTCAAGGCGACTTTGAGCCTCGGTGCTGTCAAGTCCGTTTTCAATATCTGTATTGAGCCTGCTTATACATTCTCTTATTGTTCGGCTGTGCAGATTATTCATAAAACCACTCCTGTTCTTTAGTTTTTTTCGGTTGTTCATAATAATATATTTGGACAAGACCGGAAATATAACTAAAACATATAAGTTAATATCACGAATTTTGCCTTGCGCATATGATAAGATAGGAGGCGAAGTCTTATGCTGTCTGTAATATTGCTTTCAATAGGAATGAGTATAGACGCCATAGGAATAGGGATATCCTTTGGTGTGAGAAAAATTCGGCTTGGAATATCGGCAGGCATTATCATCAGTTTTATGGGACTGACAATAATCAGCCTTGCTGTAATGTTCGGCAGTGCATTGCAGTGCTTTCTGCCGGATAATATAGGCGACGCCTTTGGCAGCCTTATATTGATTGCTATGGGAATATGGATACTGATACAAAGCAGAGAAAAGGCTGACAGTACCCAAAACAGGACCGTAAAAATACTCCGAGAGCCCTATGAAGGAGATATTGATAAATCCGGAAATATCGAACCAAAAGAGGCTGTATTTCTGGGGCTTGCACTGTCACTTGACTCAATAGGCATTTGTGTGGGGGCTGGCGGAAGCTTAAAGTTCGCATACATTCTGCCGGCTGCCGCTATACTTATTCAAGTGCTTTTTTTACTGATAGGCATCATACTTGGGGAACATATAGGCAGCAAATTTAATACAAAGCTTTGCACCATATGTTCCGGCACCATTATCATTGCACTGGGTTTAATAAATTTAACGGGCTGTTTTTGAAATATATCGGCATTTCCTTGATAATTCCAGATAAAAATGGTAAAATCAATTATACAATTAATTTTTGGGAGTGTCGATATGAAGAAAAAATTTGATCCGGTAACTTATTACAAGGGTTTTACTCTGGGTTATATTA
>CALWRD010000090.1 GCA_944383875.1 uncultured Clostridia bacterium
TTGAAGTTGAATATTAAAGTTTAAAAAAGTTCTGTTTTTGTCATTACTTGTCGTTATATCCGTTGGGATGGGTACTGTGCCACTTCCATGCGGTAGCTATTATCTGCTCAGGTGTATTGAACCGTGGCTGCCAGCCAAGCTCGTCTATTGCCCTTTGACTTGAGGCGATCAGTGTGGGAGGATCTCCGGGGCGTCTGCTCTCGGTGAGTACCTTAATCGGTTTACCCGTAACCTGTTTTGCCATTTCAACTATTTCTTTTACAGAAAAGCCTTTGCCGTTGCCAAGATTGTATGTGGCTGAGGTATTGTCACGGTTGAGTTTTTCAAGGGCTTTTATATGGGCATCAGCAAGGTCCGTTACATGTATGTAGTCCCTTACACATGTGCCGTCCTCGGTGTGGTAGTCATCGCCGAAGATTGAAATATGATCTCTGACTCCCGCCGCAGTTTGCAGAATGATGGGGATAAGATGGCTTTCGGGACTGTGGTCCTCCCCTATTTCTCCGCTTGTATGTGCTCCTGCCGCATTAAAATAGCGCAGTGCAACGTACTTAATGCCGTATGCCTTATCCGACCATTTCAGCATTTTCTCAACCGTCAGCTTGGTTTCACCGTAGGGATTAATAGGTTCGGTTGGGTCACTTTCAACTATGGGAATGTTTTTTGGTTCTCCGTAGGTTGCCGCTGTGGAGGAAAAGACTATCTTTTTAACATCGGCACGGTTCATTGCCTCAAGCAGGCGCAAGGTGCCGTAAACATTGTTGTCAAAGTACGTAAGGGGCTTATTGCAGCTTTCGCCTACCAGTGAAAATGCCGCAAAGTCAATGACCGCATCAATATTATTTTCCTTAAATACCCTGTAAATAGCCTCTCTGTCACGCAAGTCTCCTATGTAGAGCTTTGCATCCTTATGCACGGCAGCCTTGTGACCCTTTACAAGGCTGTCAAAGACAACTACGTCATGACCTCTTTCAATAAGCTCGTATACGGTATGACTGCCTATGTAGCCCGCACCTCCGCAAACCAAAACTTTCATTTTTAAGACCTTCCTTATGCGGTTTTTGACTAAATAATACCACATTTTAAATAACATTACAATAAACAACGGAGATTTTTGTTTATGTTACACTTTGGTTACATAGTAAGATTTTGTTGAAAACGACGCTTTGGTTGGTGTATAATAAATTGTGATTTATAGACATAGCCGTGCATATGAGCTTTGTTTTGTGCGGCAAAAGGCGGTTAATTTTTGGTGGTGAGGTTATGAAAAGGATATTTTCCTTTGTTATTTTCATATTGTGTTTAATCGGCTTATGCGGCTGTTCATCTTCGGTAAGTGACTATGCCCTTACCATTGACGGCAATAGAATAAGTCGTGGAGAATATATGGTTTACCTGCACGAGCAAAAAAAGAGCTTTGAGGAAAGAGGCGGAGTTGATATCTGGGAGGCTGACTTTGACGGTACAAGTGCCGAGGAGGTAGCCAAGCAGAATGCGATTAATTCCCTTACCCTTGTCAAGGCGGCGGTTGCACAGGCTGACGGGCTTAATGTTGAGCTTGACGATGAGGATCGCAGTGAAATTGCCGCAGAGAGCAGTGAACTGTATAATGATATAGGTCAGGATAAGGCGGAAAATATGGGCGTAACAGAGGAGGATATTAACGGAATAGTTGAAGAAAGCCATATTCAGCAAAAGGTGTATGACCTTGTGACAGAGGGTGTGGAAATAAATGAGGCTGACTTTGAGGCTTACTTCCAGGAGCATTACAACAGTGAAATTTCACGGTATAATGATATAACGATAAAGCAAATTTACTTCCCTTCCGACACTGAGGACAGCACCGTGCACTATGATGAGGCGGTTGCAGCTATGGGCGAGATAAATGCAGGGGTTGACTTTGATGAAGTACAGGAGAAGTATTCCCAGTCCGAAAGCAAGGATCCCTATTTGCTTGAGGACGGTATGTACGACGATGTTATCGAAGATGAACTGTATCATCTGCCCGAAGGCGGCGTCAGCGGTGTGCTTGAGGGTGCGGACGGATACTATATTTTTAAGGTGGTTTCAATAGACGCTGCCGATATGGATGCGGTGCGTGAGGGACTTCGTGCCGAATATGTCAGAGAAAAGAAGATGGAGATATATCAGGCACAGAATGAGCAGTGGCAGTCGGGTATGACGGTTGAAAAAAATGACGTTGTGTATAATGAAATAAGTATAATGGATTGCTGATGGCATAAACGCTTCATCACTTGGTGATGGGGCGTTTTTTATGCTTGATTTTTAACAATATGTACATAACAGATGAGACATATGCAATGTTGTACGTACAATTATAACAAAAAATGCTTTTAGGTGAAGAAAATATGGCAATTTATGCATAATAACCCTCATAAAGACACGATATTATTGTTAAAAAGGCACATTAAAAATTCTGTATAGACAATTCTGATAAAAGTAATTAACAAATTTTGGCATATAATACATTTACTTATTATGCGTATTGATATATATTTAATGCGTTGCTGATTTTGCTCATGGGGATTGAGTTACGGCAACGGAACTGCTTTCGGGGGAAAGCATATCAAATATATCCGAATGGAGGGATAAAAAAATGAGAAGTATCAGAAAACCGATTTGCTTGATTTTAAGCCTTATACTGGCTATGACAGCCTTTATAAGCGCTGTGGGCACTCCTGCCTATGGGGCGGGCGTTGAACCCGAGGACGGGCAGATTTACTACATCAAGAACAAGCACAGCGGCTTGTACTTACAAGTCGAAAATGATGCTGCTAAGGATGGGGCAAATGTGTGCCAGGCAATCGGTACGGGGTCACTCGGTCAAAAATGGATTGTAAACGAAAACAGTGACGGCTCTTTCAGGCTTAAGTCTGCCGTGGATATGACAGGGGGTATTGCCCTTGACATTCCCAACGGCATACCCGACAACCTTGCAAATGTACAGGTATGGAGCTCAAACGGCTTAACACCTCAAAACTTTAAGGCAGAGGCTTCCGGTGACGGTTCTTATGCCATACTTACGGCGGCTTCGGGCTATGCAAGGTGTCTTGACGTGCTTGACTGGAGCACGGAGGACGGAGCAAATGTTATCCAGTATGACTGCTTTATGGCTGACAATCAGCTTTGGTATTTTGAAAAAGCAAGCTGGCCTTCAGGCTCCGGTACTTCGCAGGAGGAGACGACAGAAACAACCACGGCGGCAATTACATCTTCTTCAACAAGCTGGAATATGAGTAACTCCTCATTTAGAAATCTCGGTACGATTTTTTCCGATGTAAGCGTTGAGGGTATTAAGCTGCACGCAACTTCCGCAAAGACCATGGAGGTTAAGGCGGAGGAGGTAAGCGTAAACGGATACGACTTTACCTATTGCCTTGCACTGGGTGGAGGCGGCTCAACCGACTACAGATCCCTTTCAACAAACATTTCCGGGACATCTACTGTTAAAATAACCGCACGCTCAAGCGGAACTTCTGTAAGAACCCTTAATATAGCCGATAAAAATGGTAATGTGCTGGGCACCGTATCCTGCGGGTCTCAAGCAGCACAGGGCAGCGTTACCCTTGATTACGACGGCGATATATATATATATTCCGCAGGCAGCGGCATAAATATCTTTAAGGTGCAGATTGATTCCAAGGGCAGCGCCGTGGAATCAACTACAGAGGCTGCCACAAAGCAAACAACAACTAAAAAGGAAACAACTACCGAAACAACCACCAAGGCGCAGACTGCATCTTCAAAGAGTTGGAACATGAGCAATTCTAATTTCAAAGGTCTTGGTACACTTTCTTCAAATGTAACGGTTGACGGACTTACCCTCCTTGCAAACTCCTCAAAGACCATGCAGGTCAAGGCGGAGAATGCAAGTGTTGACGGAAACGACTTCACTTATTGCCTTGCACTGGGTGGAGGCGGTTCCGCAAGCTACAGAGCGGTAGCCCTTGATATAAGCGGCAAGTCCAATATAAAGATAACGGCACGCTCAAGCGGAACCTCTGAAAGAACCCTTAATGTTGCCGATGCAAATGGCAATATCCTCGGCACTGTATCCTGTGGTTCAACGGCGGCTTTGGGCAATGTATTTACAGAATACAGCGGTAAGGTATATATCTACTCCGCAGGCAGCGGCATCAACATCTATAAGATACAGCTTGACACTACGGGCTCACTTCCGGGAGGCTCAAGCGGCTCAAGCGAAACCAAGACAGAGGCTACCACAAGTGCAGCCACTACCACCACAAAGGCAAATGAGTCGACAGGCAGCGGTACAACGGTAACTGACTACTCAGGACTGCTTTCGGCAGTAAAGAGCCTTTCTTCCAAGGGCGGTACTATCTATGTTAACGCCAAGGAGCTTAACTGTACCGAGCAGCTTAAGCTTAACTCCACAAGCGGCAAGACCATATCTATCATAGGCGTTAAGCAGAGCGATGGCACACACCCTCTACTTAACTTCAAGCCTACGCGTGACAGTATGATAGCTACAAAGGAAGGTTACCTTCCGGAAAGCCGTGACAGTGCC
>CALWRD010000091.1 GCA_944383875.1 uncultured Clostridia bacterium
TGATAAGGCATAGGTTTCATCGCAGACGGTGTATTTTTATGTCATTTTTGACTTGATAAGGAGGCAATTAAAATGAGAAAAGAGATTTTTAAAGAGCCAAAATATATTCGGGAATTGCTTAAGATTATGCGGAGTAATTTGCCTGAAAAGGTAATGTTTGATAAGCTTTGCGATTATCATGAAAATGATATTGCGGTAGCGCTGGAACAGCTGACACCCGAAGAAAGGAAAAAACTTTATCCGATTTTGGGACCGGACAAGGTTGCTGACATATTTACATATATAGAAGATGTTGACAAATATTTAAAAGAGCTGAAGCCTGAAAGTGCGGCAAAAGTTATTTCCCATATGGACTCTGATGATGCGGTTGACGCATTGGAAGAGATGGATGATATTACCCGGGAAAAGCTTGTTAATATGTTGGATGATAAAACCGGAGATGACGTTCGGCTGATTCTATCCTATGATGAAGATGAAATAGGAAGTTATATGACTACCAACTTTATCGTAATCTGCAACAAACTTACTGTACGGCAGGCAATGCACGAGCTGGTGCGGCAGGCAGGAGACAATGATAATATTTCAACTATTTATGTGGTGGATGAAAAAGAACATTTTTACGGTGCGATTGACTTGAAGGATTTGATTATAGCCAGAGAACACGTTAATCTGGAGGACTTAATCAGTACTTCGTATCCATATGTTACAGACCATGAAAAAATAGGTGATTGTATTGAGCGAATAAAGGATTATGCAGAGGATTCCATTCCCGTACTGAATGAAGATGGACATATATTGGGTGTCATTACCGCACAGGACATTGTCGAGGTAGTTGATGATGAAATGGGCGATGACTATGCAAAGTTGGCAGGTTTAACGGCGGAGGAAGATTTAAAAGAGACTGTCTTGCAAAGTATGAAAAAGAGGCTTCCTTGGCTTGTGGTCCTGTTGTTTCTGGGTATGGGTGTTTCCTCGGTGGTAGGTGCATTTGAAGTTGTTGCAACTGCTTTGCCCGTACTGATTTGTTTTCAGTCACTGATTTTGGATATGGCAGGTAATGTGGGTACCCAGTCTTTGGCTGTTACAATTCGTGTTTTGATGGATGAAAATTTGGCGGCAAAACAAAAAATTTCTTTGGTGTGTAAAGAAATGGAGGTTGCGTTTTTTAACGGGATACTTCTTGCACTTATGTCCCTTATTTTCCTTGGACTGTATGTTTTCCTGTTTAAGGGCTATTCACTTGGAAATGCTTTTATTGTTTCGGGATGTGTGGGAATTGCATTGATAATTTCGATGGTTATTTCCGGTATGGTAGGTACGTTGACACCTATGCTTTTTCATAAAATTAAGATAGATCCGGCGGTTGCGTCAGGACCGCTGATAACAACGGTTAATGATCTGGTTGCGGTAGTAACCTATTATGGTTTGGCATGGATACTGCTTATTAATGTTTTAAATATGGCTTAACCGGATATATGTGCATTGTAGGATTTGCCGAATTAATTGCAAAAAAAGTCACTGTGAAATGAGATGATCCAAAATATCTGACTTTTAAGGGTCGGTTCATACAATCCACAGTGACTTTTTTACGTTACGGTAAATGTTTTTATCTATTCTGTTCGGTACTTACGGTAAGAAAATTAACTCTTTGTATAAGCCCTATTATCTGACCTGAGAGAAGTACTGTTATTACCGAATAGACCAGTCTTGTAAGAGGAATATAGCTTATTGAAAGTACGAGTACCGTGAAGTCGGTAAGCAGATAAACCCATTGTATTTTGATTTTGGTCAGGTGAGATATGCTCATGGCAAGGGCGTCATCTCCACCTGACGCACCGCCCATCCTTACACACAGCCCCGCACCGACGCCTACAAATATCGCACCTGCAACGGCAGCTGCAAGCGGCATATCGGCAAGCTGAGGAAAAAGTGGGTTAAATTGCTCACACACCCCGTAAAAGAGTGAAAAGCCGATTGAGGAGACTGCCGAGTAAAAAAGGAATCTGCGCCCAAGCAATTTCCAACCCATAAAATAGCACAATGCGTTAATAATTAATCCCGATATTGAAGGGGAAACAGAAAACAGATTTTCAAGCAGCAGGGTTGCGCCCAGTACTCCGCCCTCGGTTACCCCAGAAAAGGAGTGCACATTGTACAATCCAAATGCAAGAAAACCGCTTGCAAAAAGCACTATTGCGCAGGAAATAAGGGTTTGCGAAAGTGTTTCCCCCTCGATGCCCAATATTTTTTTAATTAACATAGTAAAACTTCCTTTTCTTGATTATTTCTTCCGTGATATATATAATAAAGGATATAGTAACTATATTGTCAAGAGGTAAAATTAAATGAAAAGATTTTTTTCTATAGGCGAACTTGCAAAATACCAAAACATTTCCAAGCAAACCCTTATTTTTTATGATAAAATAAAGCTCTTTTGCCCCCAGTACGTTAATCCCGAAAACGGCTATCGTTACTATGGGGAAAATCAGCTTGATGTCCTTGATACGATTCTTATTATGAAAAATCTGGGCTTTTCCCTTGAGGATATAAAAAAGCACCTTGAGGATTACAACCTTGAAAACAGCAGGCTTTTAATGGAAAATCAGCTTAAGGTTATTGAGGATAAAATAAATGAGTTGAAACTTATCAAGCGACGCATTATGCACAAGTGCAAGTGGCTTGACTATGTAAAAAACATTGAAAATCGTGAGGCGGTAAGTGTAGAGGATTTTGATGAGCAGTTTATATTTTTCAGGAAGGTGGAAGCTCCCTATTCCTTTACAAACATCAGCATTGCAACAAAGGCTTGCTTTACCGAGGCTTTTCAAAGGCATCTTCCGGTATTTTTTCAGTCTGGGGTAATTGTACCTCTTGAACATATAAAATCCGGCAGATATACCGAGGCCACAACAGCCTTCCTTTTAATGGACAAGACGGATTGGACAGACAGCATTATGCACCTTAAGTCGGGCAGGTGTGTAAGCGCATATCATTTCGGAGATTATGCCTCAATAAGCATAGCATACGAGCGTATACTTGATTACTGTGACAAGTATGGACTAACTATCGCCTCAGACTCATATGAGTTTTGCATCAACGACTATATTACCGCAAAAAACGAAGAGGAATATATAACTAAGATTTGTTTTTATGTAAATTGATTTTTATAATAAGGCAGCTGTCTTGAAGACAGTTTTTACTTCAAGACAGCTTGTATTCCGGGGAGATTTTCAATTATCCCCCAAGGGTTATATCCTGTGTATTATACCAATTAAGCGCCTCTGTTATATGCTGGGGTCTGAAGTCCGGCCAGAGGGAATTGACCACATAGAAGTCTGAGTAAACCGACTGCATGGGTAAAAATCCCGAAAGACGGCGCATACCGCCCCAGCGTATTATAAGGTCTATTCTTGATATATCGGAAGAACGGGGTGTGCCGGTGCTTAAGTCCCATACAGGACTGTAATTTACCAAAAAGTTAAGCTTGATTCCGCCTTTTCCTATTCTGGTGCGGGTGGTATAGGGTTTAAGTTCTTCGGGAAACATAGGTGAGTCGGTATTGCCTATTACAAGCAGTTCGCAGTCGTTTGCGGATATAAGTCTGACGGCATCCACGCAGACTTTGGTAAAGGCAATTCTTTGCTTTGTGGGACGTTTCGTATTGTCCACGGTAAAGCCGTAAAAGGTTATTTCTTTTACACCTATTTCTTTTAAGGCGTTAAATGCCGATAAGCCGGGGGATAACCCCTTTTGATAGCCCTCGGACTTATCTAAGCCGTGTGATACGGCGTATCTTCTGTTGCCGTCGGGGATTATACCCACGTGATTCGGTATTCGCATATCTGTACCTCCCAATAAAACTTTTATTGTTATATGTTTCCCATTTTGTGGAAAAAATATTCAAAGGTAAAGAAATTTCTGACAAATTTATTATATTTTTTCAATTACCCCTTTATTTATTTATAAAATCAATGTATACTAGGAGGAGTAGGTTAATTTCGGAGAAAACATATCCGCTTTTGGCGGAATGAAATTTAGTTAATTACAAAGTTGACTGACTGCAAAGAGCGTATTGTATACTACGCCCTTTGCGACAAGAATGAACTGTCATTCTTGAATGGAGGTAGGAAATGACTGAAAAGATAATGCTGCTTGACGGAAACAGCCTTATTAACCGAGGCTTTTACGCAATGCCCCTTTTAAGCAATAAAAACGGGGAATATACCAACGGTGTATACGGCTTTTTAAATATATTTTTTAAACTGTATGATGAGGAAAAGCCCCGGCGCATAGCTGTGTGCTTTGATGTACATCAGCCCACATTCAGGCATCTGGAGTATGCGGAGTACAAGGGCACCAGAAAGGCTATGCCGGAGGAATTAAGACCTCAGATACCGCTGCTTAAGCGCATACTTACAGCAATGGGTATTAAGGTGTATGAAATGGGCGGTTTTGAGGCGGACGACCTTTTGGGTACCCTTGCAAAAAAGAGCGAGGCTATGGGCTTGCAGCCCGTGATAGTATCCGGGGACAGGGACCTGCTTCAGCTTGCAAGTGATGTGATAAGGGTGCGTATTCCTAAGACAAAGGGCGGTCAGACTGTGGTGGAGGACTACAATGCGGCAGAAGTGATTGCCACATACGGCGTTACTCCAACAGAGTTTATTGAGGTCAAGGCGCTTATGGGAGATACGAGCGACAATGTGCCGGGGGTACCGTCCATAGGTGAAAAGACCGCCATTAAAATAATCAGCGAATATAAGACGGTGGAAAACGCCATTGCCAATGCCGATAGAATTAAACCTGCAAAGGCATCCGCCAATTTAAAGGAATATGCCGATCAGGCAAGGCTCAGCAGGTATCTGGTTACCATAAAGACGGACGTACCGATTGAGTTCGGGCAAAATGACGCCCTTGTTTGTGATATATTTAACAAAGACGCTTATGAGCTGTTCAGGGAATATGAGTTTAAAAGTATGCTAAGCCGCTTTGATACCAAACAGGTTACAGCAAATGAGGTTCCCGAAGGAGATTTTACCCTTATTAAAAATTTTGCACAGGCAAGGACTGAGCTGAATGCTTTAAATCCCTTTGAGCCTGTTGCCTACAGGCTTATTTATGAAGAGGACGGCAGCCTTGCAGCGGCTTCCTTCTGCGGTGAAGAGGGTAAAGCCTTTGCCGTCTGCCTTGACAGAGATGATCTGATTGAGCTTTGCAGAGAGTTTTTCTCCTCCGATGTACCTAAGATAGCCCATGACGGCAAAAAGGATATTGTCAGCCTCCACAAACTTGGCATTGAGCTTAAGGGCATTGTTTTTGACAATATAATCGCTTCTTATATTCTTAATTCGGGCAGAGATGAATATGAATACAATGAGCTTGCCGAAGATTTCCTGAATGAAAAGTATCCATCCCTTGAGGAGATACTTGGGAAAGGCAAGAGCCGTATATCTCCCCTTGCACTTTCTGATGAGGATATGTGCAGGCTGTTTTGCACCATGGCTGACGTAGGCTTCAGGGCAAAGGCGGTTATGGAAAAGAAAATAGAGGAAAATGACCAGCATAAGCTATACTATGATATAGAGCTGCCCCTTATATACGTGCTTGCGGATATGGAAATAAACGGTATGGGGGTTGACAGAGAGGGGCTTATTGCCTATGGCAAGAGCCTTGAAGGCAGGATAGAGGAACTTCAAAATGACATATATTGGCTTGCGGGAGAGGAGTTTAATATCAACTCTCCAAAGCAGCTTGGAGTTATCCTCTTTGAAAAGCTTGGACTGAAGGGCGGTAAAAAGACCAAAACAGGTTGGTCAACTGCGGCAGATGTACTTGAAAAGCTTAAGGATAAGGATGAAATAGTAGGTAAGGTACTTGAATATCGCACCTATATGAAACTTAAATCGACATATGCGGAGGGCTTGCTTGCGGTTCTGGATGAAAAGACCGACAGAATTTATTCCACATTTAATCAAACCATTACTACAACAGGAAGAATAAGCTCCACCGAGCCTAATTTGCAGAACATACCTATCAAGTTGGAGCTTGGAAGGCAGCTCCGAAGGGTGTTTGTACCAAAGGAAGGCTATGTGTTTGTGGACGGTGATTATTCACAGATAGAGCTTAGGGTGCTTGCCCATATGTCCGGTGATGAAACCCTGATTAATGCCTTTAAAGAAGGTCAGGATATACACCGCCTTACCGCTTCTCAGGTATTTAACGTACCCTTTGAAGAGGTTACGCCGCTGCAAAGGTCAAATGCAAAAGCGGTCAACTTCGGTATTGTCTACGGCATAGGAGCTTTCAGCTTAAGTCAGGATATAGGTGTAAGCCGCAAGGAAGCGGAGCGTTACATTGAAGGTTACTTTGAAAAGTACCCAAAGGTAAAGGAGTTTATGGACAATGCTGTGGAGACAGCCCATAAAAGGGGCTATGCCTCTACCATATTTAACAGGATCAGATATATACCGGAAATTTCCAGTTCAAATTATGTTCAGCGTTCCTTCGGAGAGAGGGTGGCAATGAATATGCCAGTACAGGGTAGTGCCGCCGACATCATCAAGATAGCCATGGTTAAGGTGCATCAAAGGCTTAAAGCCGAAAACCTTAAGTCAAAGCTGATTTTACAGGTGCATGATGAGCTGCTTATCGAAACGGAAAAAAGGGAGCTGGAAACCGTTAAGAAGATATTGACGGAGGAAATGGAAAATGCGGTAAGTCTTTCCGTTCCTCTTGAAACGGATGTACACATTGGAGATACATGGTATGAAGCAAAGTAAAGTGATAGGATTGACCGGGGGCAGCGGCAGCGGAAAAACCACCGTTGCCTTAGCCCTTGAACATCTGGGGGCTTTTGTTATCGACTGTGATAAAATAGCCCATGAAAATATGCTTAAGGGCGGTATCGCCTATGATGATATACTAAAGGAGTTTGGCAGAGATATTCTGCTGCCAAACGGTGAAATTGACAGAAAAAAACTTGGCAGTATCGTTTTTTCCGATAAGACAGCTCTTTCAAGGCTTAATTCCGTTACCCATGGGCATATAACGGACAGGGTAAGGACTTTGGTTGATAAGGGTAATCCACTTATCGTTATAGATGCTCCTCTTTTGTATGAAACGGGGCTTGACAGCCTTTGCGATGAGGTGTGGGTAACACAGGCTCCCTATGAGGTGCGTATTGACCGTATAGTTGAGCGTGACGGCGTTTCAAGGCAGGAGGCGGAAAAACGTCTGAAAAATCAAGGAGAATATACCAAGGGAGACAGGAAAATAGTAACCGATTTTGCAACTTTGAGTGACCTTGAAGATTATATAAAGGAGCTAATATGAAGTCTTTTGCAAAGTTTATTAAAAGGCTGACGGCGTGGATGCTCTTTTTGATATGTATTGCACTTTGTCTGTACTGTGCTGTTTCCGCAGCTTTTCCGCTGGATCACTACGAGCTTATAAAAAAATATTCCGGGGAGTATGAGCTGGATACAGCTACCATATGCGCTTTTATCAATGCTGAAAGTCACTTTGACAGCAGGGCTCAAAGCCATAAGGGAGCAAAAGGACTTATGCAGATTATGGATAATACAGCACTGTGGGCAGCTGAGGAGATTCCCATTGAAAACTTTAAGCTTGAGGATATTACAGACCCGGATATTAATATACACATAGGCTGTTGGTATCTTAACAGGCTTACTTCTCAGTTTGACGGAGATAAGACTCTTATTATGGCAGCATATAATGCAGGCAGCGGAAATGTGACGGGCTGGCTTTACAATGAGGATTACAGCGCCGACGGAAAAACACTTGATAAAATACCCTATGAGGAAACCGAAAAATACGTGAAGAAGATAAATTTTTATGAAAAAGTATATAGATTGCTGATAAAGGTGAATTTTTATGAATAGACTGACAGCCTTACTGTTAATATTTGTTATGATGCTGACCGGCTGCGGAGGGCAAAGTGCGGTAGATGCCGAAGGGGAAACCACGGAGGCAACCACCGATACGGAAACTTCAACCGCACAGCAGACGGCAGAAACCCCTGCTGCGGGGGGAACTTTGAAAATATCAATGCGCAAACCACAGACCTTAAATCCCTTGCTCAATGAGGATGTTACGGTGGACAGCGTGTTGAGACTTATGTTTGAGCCGCTTTTTGTGGTTGATGAGGAGCAGAACATAGCAGCCAATCTTGCGGACGGATATCTGCTTGCTGATGACGGCAAAAGTGTAGCCATATCTCTGCGCAGTGATGCACAGTGGAGCGACGGTACTCAGGTGACGGCAGATGACCTTATCTTTTCTCTGGATACCATAGCAGAGGCACCTGCAGGCAGTATATACAAACGTGCCATGGCAAATGTGTCCGATTATTATCAAACCAGCAGTACGACTGTTGTCATTGAGTATTCGGCACCTTTTGGAGGCTGTATGTATAATCTCTGTTTTCCTCTGATACCGGAGCACTATTACAGCGGTTACAATACGGTTGACTCGGAGCGCAGTATGCAGCCGATGGGCAACGGTATGTATACCTTTGTGGATTACAGAATAGTCAGATATATGAATATGACGGCGTCAAGCAATTGTTTCAGGGGTACGCCGTATATTGAAAATATCAATGTTACTGTTATTGATAACAAGGAAACGGAGATAAGTGCCTTTGAACAGGGACTTATAGATGTTATTTCCATGAGTCCGGAGGAGTATGGTACATTTAATTCTCAAAATGAGATTGAGGTAACTCCATATTCAAGCAACAAGTTTGAATTTTTGGGTTTTAATTTTAAAAATTCCGCCCTGTCAAATAAAAATATCAGGCAGGCAATAGCTTATGCTGTGCCTATGGATAATATTATAGACAATATTTATCTGGGCAATGCGGTAAAAAGCCTAACCCCTGTTAATCCCAATTCGGTGCTTAATACTGATACCGGTATTGATGAGTATGACCATGATCTCAATATGGCAAGGCAGCTTGTGGCACAGACAGGGCTTACCGCTCAGCAGCTGACATTTACCATACTTGTAAATGAGGATAACAGCGAGAGGTGTGAAATAGCTGAACTTATTGCATCTGAGTTAAATCAGATAGGTATGAATGTAACCGTGTATGAGACTACCTTTGCAAACTATGTAAATATGCTGCAAAATGACAGTTTTACTATGTTTATAGGTGGTATGGAGTTTAATACCGGTGTGGACTTAAGGACTATGCTGATGTCAAGTTCTCAAAGCAACGGCTCAAACTACTTTAATTTTTCGGATTTACAGATGGATAATCTGCTTAACGCATGTGCATCTTCGTCAAATGATGAGACTTATAAGTCTGCCGTTGCACAGGTGCAAAAATACTGCGCCGCACAGCTGCCGTTTGTGGGTATCTGTTTTAAATCCCAGCTTTTGCTTACCGACGGCAGGGTCAAGGGAACCAAAGGTCCTGTTATAAACGACATTTACAGAAATATAGGTAATTGGTATATTGCAAACTAGAGGTGAATTAAGTGATAAAAAAGTGTTATCTTACGGGCGAATATGTTTTTTACGCAACTGACAGGGCAAGCCGTCCTCACGCCTTTAAGATTATTGACGATACTCCCCCTGTGCCAAAGGAATACTGTCCTTTTTGCCCGGAAAATGAGGATATGACGCCGAAGAGAATATTTGCTACTCCCGACAATAATATAAGGATAGTGCCTAACAAGTATCCCTTTGTATCCTCTGAGGATGGCAGCTTTGGGGTGCATGATGTGCTTATTGATACGGCAGACCATGATGAGCGTATGGCGCAGTTTTCCGATGACCATATGCACAGCCTTATGCGGGTTATCAAGCAGCGGGTAATGCAGCTGGAAGAAGACGAACGGATTAAATATGTTCAGGTATTTAAAAATCAGGGCAGGGATGCCGGTGCAAGCCAGTCCCATTCCCATTGGCAGATAGCGGCGCTCAGCGTTGTGCCTGTTAAGATGGAGCATCTTTTGGAAGTACTTGGGAATTATTATAAGGAAAATCACAAATGCTATTTTTGCAGTATGGACTTTGGCACACGCATTATAGAGGAAAATGAGCTTTTTATATCTTATATGCCTGCAGATGCCAAGTTTGCCTATGAAATGGATATATTGCCAAAAAGGCATATTGCCACTATTGCGGACTTTACAGATGAGGAGCTTAGGAGTTTTGGCATTCTGCTGAGAAATTCGGTCAAGCGCCTTGGTAAGGTTTATGAGGGCGTAAGTTACAATGTCTGTTTTTACAGTGCGCCAAAGGAAACCGAAAATAAAGAGAGTTTTCATTTTTATGCACAGATATTCCCGAGAATAGGGCATATGGCAGGATTTGAGTTCAGTACCGGCTGCTATATAAATTCCGTATTGCCGGAGGACGGGGCAAAAACTCTTAGAAATATTAAACTTGATTAAATGGGAGATGTTGTTTTAATGTGTGGTAAGGTCAAGCTTGGTCTGCTTGTTGGCGGTAATTCCGCAGAGAGAGAGGTTTCCCGGGCTTCTGCCGAAAATATTTCATCTTGTCTTGATTCAAATAAGTATGAGGTGATACGCTGCGAGGTACCGGAGGATTTTAATGCGGGTTGGATTAAACAGCTTGCACAGCTTAAACCGGACATTGTTTTAAGTGCATTGCACGGTGGCAGCGGTGAGGACGGAAGTGTTCAGGGCTTACTTAAGTGTATGGGTATCCCCTTTGTGGGCAGCGGTGTTGAGGCATCTGCTGTCTGTATGGATAAGTCGCTTTGTAAGACTATAATGAAAAGCGCCTGCATTCCGGTTATTGACGGTATTTTAATTAAAAAGGGCAGTAATATTTCCGCATATGAGGAAACTATGTGCAGGATAGGATTTCCGCTTATAGTTAAGCCTAACAGGGGCGGTTCCAGCCTTGGTATTACCGTTGCGGAGGATATGGAGCAGCTTAAGGCGGCAGTGAAATTAGTCTTTGATGAGTTTACGGATGATGCCCTTGTTGAAAAGTACATATTCGGCAAAGAGGTTACCTGCGCTGTTTTGCAGGGCGAGAAGGGACCTGAGGTTATTTCCGTACTGGATATAAACAGGAAAAGAGGTATCTTTGACTATGAGGCTAAGTATGTTGATAAGGACTGGTCCGGTGGAATAAGCAATCTGCCCGGATATATGCAGGATACCATTATCGGCATAGCAAAAAAGACATTTTCCCTTCTCGGTTGTGAGGGCTATGCCTGTGTCGATATGATACTTATGGACGAGCAGGTGTATGTAATTGAAGTAAATACACTGCCGGGCATGACTGCAAAGAGCCTTATACCCAATGCCGTTAAAGCCTTGGGTATGGATTTGGGAAGCTTTTTGGACAGACTGATAGAGTATAAATTAAGGTGATGTAATGAATAATGAAAACAGACAGGCAGTATTTGATAAATTAAATTCTTTGGGTATTAAGTACGAGGTTGCAGAACACGAGGCGGTTTTCACCATTGAGGATATTGATAAGGCAGGTACCTTTGACAGAGGCTTGGGGTGTAAAAATCTTTTCTTAAGGGATGCAAGCGGCAAGAGACACTTTCTGCTTGTTGCGCCGGAACATAAGGATGTTGACCTGAAGGAAGTCAGGACGCAGCTTGGCTGTTCGAGGCTCAGCTTCGGTTCTGAGGAAAGACTGTGGAATTGCCTTAAGCTTAAGTCCGGGTCAGTTTCGCCCTTTGGTGTAATTAATGACAGGGACTGCAAGGTGGAAGTGGTCTTTGACAAGGAACTTGCAGGCAAGCCTTCTTTGGGCTTTCATCCTAATGACAATACAGCTACACTTTGGCTTAGCTTTGATGATGTTAAAAAAGTTATTGAGGATAACGGCAATTCAATTACTTTTGTGGAGCTTTAAACGGAAAGCAGCGGTGCTTATAGGCATTGCTGTTTTTTTCTTGAATAATATATGGCATAATGTCTCAGTACATTATCTTACCTATATTGACAAACAAATTTTTATGTTTTATAATTAATAATATTATTTTTTGAGAAAGGTTGAGATTAGATGAGCTTAGAAAACTACAGTGTGTATATGCCCTCCTATTCAATAGGCGATGGTGTATATGACAGGATAGGTGAGGTATGCAGTCCATTTGGTCACTGTGGAGTTATCATCGGCGGTGAACGTGCAAGACAGGCTGCTGCCAAAGAGATCAGGCACGCCGCCGAAAAAGCGGGCATTAAGCTTACCGGCGAGCTTTGGTACGGCGGTGAAGCCAGTTATGAAAATGTTGAGGCTCTTGAGGGCAGACCTGAGGTTCTTGCGGCGGATTATATTTTTGCCGTAGGCGGCGGAAAGGCTCTTGATACCTGCAAGTGCTTAGGCACCAGGCTTTCAAAGCCGGTGTTCACATTCCCAACCATAGCATCTACCTGTGCGGCTTGTACCAGTGTATCAATAATGTATAATGCCGACAGGACCTTTAAGGGTCCTTTTTTCTTTAAAAAGCCGCCGGAGCATGCATTTATAAACACAAGGATAATTGCTGAGGCTCCCTATAAATATATGTGGGCGGGTATGGGCGATACATATGCAAAGTACTTCGAGGCAACCGTTTCATCCGCAGGTGAGGAACTTCCGCATTATTTTGAGCTGGGTGCAAGGATAAGCTCTATGTGCGTTGAACCTGTACTCAGGTACGGTAAGGCTGCTCTTGAGCAAAACAAGGCAGGTAAGGCAGGATATGAACTGGAACAGTGTGTGCTTGCTATCGTGGTAACCACCGCTATGGCATCCATTTTGCTGACTTTGGAGCATACGGTGCATTATAACAGCGGTCTTGCTCATGCGGTATTTTATTCCCTTACTGCTTATCCCCATATTGAGGAAAGACACCTTCACGGCGAGGTTGTGGGGTTTGGTGTGCTTATCCTGCTTTTATGTGATAAAAACTATGAGGATTTCAGGCGTATATACGACTTTAACAAATCTGTTGGCTTGCCCGTCTGTCTTAAGGATATTGAAATTACGGACAGTCAACTGAAAGAGGTGCTCCCTGCGGTGCTTAATGCCTCCGACATAGCACACAATCCATATAAGATTACCGAGAAAATGCTTACAGCCGCTTTTGATGAGCTTGAGGCATATAACAATAAATGATGAGATGAGAGGAGAATTTATCATGAAAAAGAAATTTACACTTGTTACAGGAATTATTTTGACGGTTGCTATGCTTATGACAGGATGTTCTTCATCCGCCGACACTTCACAGACGACCGAAAGTACGGATACAGCATCAACGGATGATGATGTAATTAAAGTGGGCGTTATCCAGATGGTTGAAAACGGCGCTTTTAACGATATGCGTGAGGGTTTTATAGACAGACTCAGAGAGTGCGGTTATACCGAGGATAAGTGTGAAATAACCTACGAAACAGCTCAGGGCGATGCCACTAACTTAAATACAATTTGTCAGAGTATGGTCAGCAACGATATGGATCTTGTTTGTACTATAGCCACTCCGGCTACACAGGCTATGGTCAACCTTGAAAGTGGTATTCCCGTTGTATTTGTGGCTGTTTCCGACCCTGTGGGGGCGGGTGTTATCACCGATATGGAAGCACCTGACAAAAATGCTACGGGTACATCAAACGCAATTCCTGTTGAGGATATATTCACCCTTTCCGATGAGCTTACACCGGGGCGTGAAAATTACGGTATACTCTATAATACAAGCGAAGTTAATTCGGTTAATACGGTTAAGGATGCAGAAGAGTATCTGGACAGTCAGGGTATAGCCTATACAGAGGCTGTCGTAACCAATTCTTCCGAGGTTCAGCAGGCGGCACAATCCCTTGTGGGCAAGGTTGACGCAATCTTTGTACCCAATGACAGTGTGATTCAGGACGCTATGCCTATGGTTACCGAGATAGCAAGGGCTAACAGCATACCTGTTTACGGCAGTTCTGCGGTTATGGTAGACAGCGGAGCCTTTGCCACCATAGCAATCAGTGACAGAGAAATAGGTTCTATATCAGCTGATAAGGCGATTGAGATACTTGAGGGTGCTTCCGTTGAAAGTGTGCCTGCTGAGGTGGTACCTGCTTCAAATACTGTCGTTAATAAGACTACGGCGGATGCTATCGGTGTTACTTTTGATGACGAAGCAAGTGCGGACATTGAATTTGTGGAAGATGCTCAGTAAAATCGGAGGGATAAAATGCTTCTTTTAATAGGATCTCTTCAGCAGGGTTTTATCTATGCTCTGCTTGCCTTGGGTATATACATAAGCTTTAGAATACTTAATATTCCGGATCTTACGGCAGAGGGCAGCTTCACTTTTGGTCTTGCCGTATCTGCTATGCTTACTGTTGCGGGTCATCCTGTGCTTGGTCTTGTGCTTGCCTTTGGGGCAGGACTTGCGGCAGGACTTGTAACCGGCCTTATTCAAACAAAGCTCAGGGTTCACCCTGTACTTTCCGGCATACTTACCATGAGCGGACTATATTCTATTAATCTGCTTGTTATGAATAAGAGTTCCAATGTTTCCCTTATAGCCAGCGATACTGTTTTTAAAGTTGTGCAGAATTTGGGGATGTCTCAGGACGGTGCAAAGCTTTTGGTTTCCGCTGCGGCGGCGATTATTGTACTTATACTTGTTATTCTGTTTTTTAAAACTCAAACGGGACTTTGTATCAGAGCTACGGGAGATAATGAGGATATGGTAAGTGCATCGTCAATCAATGTCGATGCTACCAAGATGCTTGCCATTGCCCTCAGCAATGCACTTATTGCCCTTTCGGGAGGACTCCTTTCCCAGTATCAGGGCTTTGCCGATATCAATTCCGGTGTGGGTATCCTTGTGGTGGGTCTTGCTTCGGTAATTATCGGTGAGGCGCTTGTGGGCAAGAGAGGCGTTAGCATTGGTTTTGTTTCGGCACTTGTGGGCAGCATTGTCTACAGACTTATTGTAGCTGTTGCAATCAATTCAAGTATATTCCCTGCCTTTATGCTCAAGCTGGTTTCGGCGGTGATAGTGGCAGCAGCTCTGTCCCTGCCTACCATCAAGTATCATATGGAACGCAGGAAGATTAAAAGGGAGGCTTTGAAAAATGCTGGAAATTAAAAATGCGGTTAAGGTCTTTTCAAAGGGTACCCCCAATGAGCATACAGCCCTTAACAACTTA
>CALWRD010000092.1 GCA_944383875.1 uncultured Clostridia bacterium
TAGAGGGTACAAGGGGGCAGTTTAAGCCTGTCTCTTGCACTTTCGGCATCAAGGGAGGTATTTACCACCACCGCCGTATCCTTCTTTATGCCTGCCGTAACATTTTCCTTGCCTGCCACACCCATTGAAAAGATACCCAGCAAGTCAGGGTTACGCACAGGAGAGGATATTCTCATAGGCTCATCAAAGGGTGCATATCTGACAAACGCCTTAACGGGAGAACCTCTTTTTTCCGAGCCGTATTCCGCAAAGCTCTGGGCATTTAAGCCAAGGTGACACGCCGCCGCCTCACCAAGCAGCTTTCCGGCTATATTGGCACCCAAGCCCCCTATGCTTTCAAGTCTGATTTCAAACATAAAAAATCCTCCTACTTTTCTTTAGGATCAAATATAAGTGACATAATAAATGCTGACACTATAGCGGCGGATATGCCTGCCGCAGACGCCTTAAATCCTCCCGTCAATATACCCAATGCACCGCTTTGGTCTATCTCCTGTTTAACACCCTTTGCAAGCAGGTTTCCAAAGCCAGGCAGCGGTACGCTTGCCCCTGCCCCCGCAAAGTCAACAAGAGGCTGATAAATTCCCAGTCCTCCCAAGATACAGCCCAGCACAACAAAGAGCACAAGTATCCTTGCTGAGGTAAGCTTAGTCTTATCAATCAATATCTGTCCGATAACACATATTATACCTCCTACAACAAATGCCTTAATATAGTCCATTACCTCACCTCACATTTTCAATAACAACACCATGGGCTATTCCTGCTATGCTTTCACCCTGACCCAGGCTTGTAGGACTCATAAGGGCTCCTGTAGGTATAAAAAGCAGTCGGTTTATTTCCCCCGACTTAAGTTTGCTGTATAGCATACCTGCAAAGGTCACAGCAGAGCAGGCACAGCCGCTGCCTCCCGAATGGGTGTCCTGTGTTTCCCTGTCAAAAATTTCAATACCGCAGTCGATATACCTATCCCCAAGGGTAATGCCCTTCTGCTCCAACATTTCACACACAAGGGAGCGTCCCACGTAACCTAAATCTCCCGTAGCTATAACATCATAGTAATCCGGCGCCACACCGAAGTCCTTTAAATGTCTCTCTATCAGGTCGGCTGCGGCAGGCGCCATTGCGGCACCCATATTGTTGCCGTCGGTAATACCCATATCCACTATTTTGCCCGTGGTAATTCCGGTTATCTTAGGACCCTTGCCCTTGCGTTCAAGGACAGCGGCTCCGTCCCCCGTAACCGTCCATGTAGCAGTCTGCGGACGCTGGGTACCCAGCTCAAGCGGAAAACGAAACTGCTTTTCCGCTGAGCAGAAATGACTGGAAGCAGCAGCTACCACACGTTTTGCACCTCCTCCGTCAACAAGGAGTGCACCCAAAGCCATAGCCTCACCCATGGTTGAGCAGGCACCAAACACACCGAAATAAGGTATGCCCATATCCCGTATTCCGAAGGTGCTGCCACAGCACTGGTTGAGGAGGTCACCGGTTATAATATAATCTACATCCTCATTTTTTAACCCCGCTTTTTTAATGGCAAGACTTATATTCTGTCTCGCTATTTCACTTTCAGCCTTTTCCCAACTGTCCTTACCTGCAAGATTGTCCTTTAAAACAACGTCAAAGTATTCCTTAAGGGGTCCCTCTCCCTCCTTTGTGCCTACGGTGGATGCCGTAGCCGTCACCACCGCACAAAGGTCAAACTTAACGGACTGCTTGCCTATATGAACTGCCACTTAAATCACCTCACAAAATAATATACGATTCCCACAAGCATTGACGAAATCACACCGTAGAGTATAACAGGACCTGCAATAAGGAAAATTTTCGCACCTACGCCCAGTACATAGCCTTCCTTTTTAAACTCCACCGCAGGGGAAGTAACGGAGTTTGAAAAGCCCGTTATAGGCACTATAGAACCTGCCCCTGCAAACTTACCCAGCTTTCCGTACCAACCCAATCCCGTAAGTATGGAGGCAGCCACCACCAAAATAACCGAAGTATAGGTTGAAGCATTTTCCATATCGGCGCCCATGCTCAGGCAAAAATTCATAATACACTGACCTATGGTACATATAATGCCGCCTACAAGGAAAGCACGCAGACAGTCTGCAAAAATCGGACTGTTTGGAGAAGCTCGCTCCACCATTTTTTGATATTCCTGCTGTTTTTGTTTATCCATAATACACCTCACACATAATAAAATCCCGGTACAAAGTAATAAAGCACGGAGCCAAGCAGCTTACCCAGTGCCAAAGCGGTTATAAACCACCTTAAGCCCTGCCTGACCCTTATACGTCTTGCCAGCACAGGCAAAACATCCAGCACCTCTGCAAGAGAAACCGCAAGGCAGCCGTAAAACATACCCGTAAGCAGGCTGTAAATAATAACACCTACCCTGCCTATGGGTATATACATATCCAAAACCATAGCAGCAGAGCCTATTATACCGCCAAATATTATCGCCTCCTCATAAAGGCGCACATACTTTGACGTACCTGTTTTGCCTGCAAGGCGTGGTACAACACCGATAATTGCAATAAAGGCAAAAACCGCACCGGCTATAACAATGCCCGCACCAAAGCCAAGGATAATTAAAACAAGATATTTAACTATTTCCATCAGACTTCTCCGTATTCAGATTATCAATAATGTTATCCGACACCTGATCCTCGTAAACAGTCATCTCTACCTCAATAGGCGTAGGGTCGTTGGTAAGTTTTTTCCCCGAAAAGTGATTAAAAAACACTATTATGCCCACGGCAAGACCTATGGAATAGGGCAAATCTATAATAAGGGGATTTTCCACACGTTCGTTAAAGAAAATATAATAATAATTTTCAAATACGGTTGGAATCTGAGCGTCGGAATGGAAGCTCATAATTGCCGTAGCGGAGCCTGCAAGCAGAAGCAAGGCGACAAAGATGATCTTTGTACCCTGCCAAAGACTGTTGCTTTTGCCAAGACCTTTATTAAACTCCACAACCGTGTCAATCTCACCCACATTGTTTACCGTATGCCCCGGCACAGCCGAATCCACCGCTTTAATCACGTCAATGACGGAGACAAGATAACATTTGTTGTCTGTATCCTTTATCTCCATCACTTTAAGCGCTTCAATACGTTTTTTAAGTCCAGATTCCGCATAAACTTCCGCTATGTCGCCTATATGCACCGCTCCAAGTTCGGAGGTAGTATACTTTTTGTTTGGCTTAATATATATATCACTCAAAACCTACACCTGCCCTGCAGCGGAAAACACAAAGGTACTGTCGGAATAATCCCTGCCCTGCCCCATACAAATGAAGGCTATACCCACTGCCGCAAGCAGAACAGCAATAAGCGGTAAATACCTCAGACATTTTAACATATTCATAAATTCAGCTCCTTTCCTGTATCTAATTTGAGTAAAAAGGAATAATTTTATGCAACAAAAAAAGCGTAACGTTTAATTTACGTTACGCACAGGCTGTCGAAAAAATCCACAGCCTCGCAGGAAATGCGGGTATTTTTTTGCAAGCAAAAAGAAAAAAGCCGCCGAAAAATCGACAGCTCCCTTCTTAAACAAGGCTGGCAGGATTCGAACCTGCGGATGACGGAATCAGAATCCGTTGCCTTACCGCTTGGCGACAGCCCTACATTACAATTATTAAAACATATAATAAGCGCGAGACGGGATTCGAACCCGCGACCCTCGCCTTGGCAAGGCGATGCTCTACCACTGAGCCACTCGCGCATATGCAGTCGACGGGACTTGAACCCGTACCCAGTTATCCCGGACTAGATCCTTAGTCTAGCGCGTATGCCAATTCCGCCACGACTGCAAATATAATCTGCCTTAAGAGACTTAACCTCATCGGCAACGAAAATAATTTTAGCAGATAATTTTACCAATGTCAACACTTTTTTTGAATTTTGTAAAAAAAGTATAGGTTTTTGTAAAACCTATGGGTAAAACCTTTTTCTATGTTACCGCAACATAAATATGCTTCTTCTTTTCCCTTAATCCCACAAAAGGGACTTCTGCTTTTCTACGAGAAAAGCAGCAAAAGCGCCGCTTTTCCGAGGCGCGGAGCACGGCTTAGGGGCGGGAACGCCGCCCCTAAGAACCCACATTAAGCCCCTAGGGCATTTGCGCTGATTTTCTTGACGCCGCCTGTGACATAGGCGGCTAAAAATCTTTGCAAATGCTTTTGTTAGGACTTTAGTTGGTTGTTTTTTGTTAGGTAGGTTTCTTTTATAGTTAGGTAGGGCAGTAATTTATAAGTTTGTGTGTTTTTAAGTTTAATTTTGTTAAAAAAATTTTACAACAATCGATTTCCTAACCGTTTTATATAAATACTCAGAACAGCCGACACTAACTTAATAGTAACCCTTTTCCTAAAAAATAATATCTGAACTTCGGGCAAACTAAGGCAAGCTAACAACAACAATTACTTAAAATTCCAACAAAAGCATTTGCCGCAATTTTTAGCCGCCTATATCACAGGCGGCGTTAAAAAAATTAAGGTAAATGCCTGAACGATGAAATGCGGGTTCTTAGGGGCGGCGTTCCCGCCCCTAAGCCGTGCTCCACGCTTCGGAATTAGTGGCGCTTTTGCCTACTTTTCTCGTAGAAAAGTAGGAATTCCATTGTGGGATTAAGGAAAAAGAAAAAGCATATTTATGTTGCGGTAACATAGAAAAAGATTTTACCCATAGGTTTTACAAAAACCTATACTTAATCGAAAGTTCCGAAGTAAATTTATCACTGCGTAAAGAAATTATTCAAGGGAAAAAGGTGAAGAGACACATAAAAACGGCTTATCCCCAAACAAAGAGAATAAGCCGCAGAAAAATTATTTTTTAGTTACCTTAAGCCTTGCCATAGCACGGGAAAGGGCTGCCTGAGTATGATAATACTCCCTGAGGCTCTGTCTCTGGCGCAGCTTATCCTCAGCACGCTGTCTTGCACGTTCGGCACGGTTAATATCAATTTCCTCGGGCCATTCGGCAGTATCTACGATAACCACAACCGAATCCGGCTTAATATCCGCAAAGCCGTCACTGACAGCCACATTTTTCCATTCACCGTCCACCTGCATCCTGAACTCGCCGCTCTTAATAGCCGTAACCATATCCTCATGTCCCGGCAGAACACCGTGCTCACCGTCGATTGCAGGCAGGACTATGGCATTGCAGTCACCGCTGAAAAAATGCCTGTCACTTGCAATTATATCCAATTTAAAAGCACTCATAACGACACCACCTTCGGCTTAACCAAGCTTAGCTGCCTTTTCAATAACATCCTCAATAGTACCCACCATAAAGAATGCCTCTTCGGGGTACTTATCCATTTCGCCGTCAAGGATAGCCTTAAAGCCCCTGATAGTTTCCTTAATGGGAACATACTTACCCTGTATACCGGTAAAGTTTTCCGCAACGGAAAAGGGCTGGGAAAGGAATTTTTGGATTTTTCTTGCTCTGAAAACGACTTCCTTATCCTCTTCATCAAGTTCCTCCATACCAAGGATAGCAATAATATCCTGAAGCTCCTTATACCTTTGCAAAACCTCCTGAACACGTCTTGCTACCTCATAGTGCTCCTTGCCTACAACATCAGCCTCAAGGATTCTTGAAGTAGACTCAAGAGGATCTACGGCAGGATAAATACCCTGTTCAACTATTTTACGGGAAAGTACGGTGGTTGCATCAAGATGAGCAAAGGTTGTGGCAGGTGCAGGGTCTGTAAGGTCATCGGCAGGCACGTAAACAGCCTGAACAGATGTAATGGAACCGTTCTTGGTAGAGGTAATTCTCTCCTGAAGCTCACCCACTTCATTTGCAAGGGTAGGCTGATAACCTACGGCTGAAGGCATACGTCCCAGAAGGGCTGAAACCTCCGAACCTGCCTGTACAAAACGGAAAATATTGTCAATAAAGAGAAGCACATCCTGATGCTGCTTGTCACGGAAGTACTCTGCCATGGTAAGTCCTGTCTGAGCAACCCTCATTCTTGATCCGGGTGGCTCATTCATCTGACCGAATACCAGGGCTGTCTTTTCAATAACGCCGGACTCCTTCATTTCGCACCAAAGGTCGTTACCCTCACGGGAACGCTCACCTACGCCGGTAAAGATGGAGTAGCCGCCGTGCTGGGTAGCTATATTATGTATCAGCTCCTGAATAAGCACCGTCTTACCTACGCCGGCACCGCCGAAAAGACCGATCTTACCACCCTTTGCATAGGGCGCAAGCAAATCTATAACCTTTATGCCTGTTTCAAGCATTTCAACAACATTGCTTTGCTCTTCGAAAGTAGGTGGCTCACGATGTATTGCCCACCTGTCGTCGCCCTTAACTTCTCCGCCGCCGTCTATCGCCTCACCGAGGACGTTAAACATACGTCCCAGAGTGGCATTTCCCACAGGTACGCTGATAGGACCGCCGGTAGCGGTAACCTCCATATCCTTTGCCAGTCCTTCGCTTGCGGCAAGCATAATGCAGCGTACTATATTGTTGCCCATATGCTGAGCAACCTCCATAACCTTGGTTTTGCCGTCCGGTTCAACGGTAAGCGCATCCTTAATAAGAGGAAGAGCGCCCGTTTCAAACTCAACATCAACAACAGGACCCAAAACCTGAACTATTTTTCCTTTATTCATAAGCCTTTCACGCTGCTCCTTTCTCAATTACTGTTTGCACTCAGGGAATTTGCACCGCTGACAATTTCGGTTATTTCCTGAGTAATAGCCGCTTGTCTTGCACGGTTGTATATCAGTGAAAGATCCCTGAGCATATCCTTTGCGTTGTTTGTGGCAGACTCCATAGCCGTCATACGTGAGTTTTGCTCGGAGGAAAATGCCTCAACAAGCGCACAGTATATAATACCCTTTACATAATTTGGCACAAGATTTTGCAAAACCGCCTTGGGCGAAGGCGAAAAAGTAGCCTGATGCACATATTCGCCCTGTTTTTTCTCAAATGCACTTCTCTCAAGAGGCAGTATCTTGAGGGTTTCGCACTCGCAGCTCATAGAGTTGATCATTTTATTAAAAACAATATATACCTCATCAATTTCATTGCTGTCAAACAGGTCCAAGGCGCTTTCAGCTACAGCCCTTGATCTTAAAAGAGTGGGATTTTGAGCAATATACAAAAACTCACAGTCGATTACAATATTTTTTCTGTTAAAATAATTCCTGCCCATCTGACCTATCATAAAGATAACATTGTTTTCACCCTTTTTCAGATTTTCCTCGGTCATCTTTAAGACATTGTGATTATATGCTCCGGCAAGTCCCTTATCAGCAGTCATTACTATATAAAGCCGTCTCTTTTTTTCCTCGGGGATAAGGTTTGAGCCGTCCTCTATGTACTTGTAAGAGGCGTCATAGGGCAAAAGGGACATAATATCAGCAATGGTGCTTGTAAGTGCGTTGAAGTAGGGCATGGTATTATCCAGCTTTTTTCTTGCCTGCTTCAGTTTTGATGAGGATATAAGGTACATGGCATTGGTGATCTTCATGGTATCCTGAATACTTTTCATACGTGTACGAATTTCTCTCATATTAGCCATTTACATCACCTGCTTTTACTCTTAAACTCATTTATAAGCGAAATTATCTCGTCTTTAATATCATCTGTATATACCTTTTCGGTATCAATACGTGTACAAAGTTCGGGAGCTTTTTCTTCAATATATGAAAGCATATCCTCCTGGAAAGGCTTGATCTCCTTTACGGGGATGTCAAGGTAAAGCTTGTTCATGGCGCCGCAAAGGGTAATAACCTGCCTGTGAAGACTGAGAGGATGATAAAGAGGCTGCTTTAGCAGCTCAACAAGCCTGTGACCGTGATCCAGAAGCTCCTGTGTGGACTTATCCAAGTCTGAGCTGAACTGGGTAAAGATTTCCATTTCCCTGAACTGGGCAAGGTCGATCCTCAAACTGCCGGCTACCTTCTTCATAGCCTTTGTCTGTGCCGCACCACCTACACGGGATACGGAAAGACCCACGTTTACGGCAGGACGGTTACCGGAGAAGAAAAGCTCACTTTCAAGGAAAATCTGTCCGTCTGTAATGGAAATAACGTTTGTGGGAATGTATGCCGACACATCACCCGCAAGGGTTTCTATGATAGGAAGTGCGGTAATAGAACCGCCCCCAAGCTCATCGCTCAGCCTTGAGGAACGCTCAAGGAGCCTTGAGTGCAGGTAGAATACATCGCCCGGGTAAGCTTCACGTCCGGGTGGTCTTTTAAGCAGCAGTGACATTGCTCTGTAGGCAACTGCATGCTTTGAGAGATCATCATACACGATAAGCACGTCCTTGCCCTTATACATAAAGTATTCGGCAATAGCCGTACCCGAATACGGTGCAATATACTGAAGAGGTGCCGTATCACTGGCAGTTGAAGAAACTACGATTGAGTAATCCATAGCACCGTATTTGTTAAGGGTGGATACTATCTTGGAAACGGTGGAAGCCTTCTGACCTATAGCCACATATATACAGATAACATCCTTGCCCTTCTGGTTTAATATAGTATCAACGGCGATAGAGGTTTTACCTGTCTGCCTGTCGCCTATGATAAGCTCTCTTTGTCCACGTCCTATAGGGAACATTGAGTCAATAGCTAAGATACCGGTTTCAAGAGGCACAGTAACCGACTTTCTGTCAATTACGCTTGGAGCCTCATTTTCAATAGGTCTGTAATCGGTGGTATTAATTGCGCCCTTACCGTCGATAGGTGCGCCAAGGGAGTTTACAACACGACCTATCATATCGTCGCCTACGGGGATACCCGCCTTTTTACCGGTACGCACCACCTTTGAACCCTCCGTAAGTCCTTTATCGGAGCCGAGAAGCACTACACCTACCGTCTTCATTTCCAAGTTCTGCACCAAGCCTCGTACCCCTGTTTCAAACTCAACGATTTCGCCGTACATAGCATGATTAATTCCGTAAACTGTTGCAATGCCGTCACCCACCGAGACAATGCTTCCGGTTTCGCTTACCTGGGTCTTAACCTCATAATTTTCAATTTCGCTTTTTAAGACGGAAATGATTTCATTGGGATTAATATTGCTCACTCCGCTCACCTCCATTCAAGTTTTCTTTTCATATTATTAATAGCGCCCTTAAGGCTTTTGTCATACTCCGTATCGCCCACTTTAAGCACAAAGCCGCCCATCAGCGACTTATCCTGCTTAACACGAAGGCTGACATCGTTTTTATTGTACTTTTTAACAAGCATAGACTTTATCCTGTCAAGTTCCTCATCTTCGGGGACAAATGCCGTGGTAAAGTCTGCCTCCAGTATACCCTTTTCATTGTCCAGAATAGTCCTGTAAGCCTCAAGAACATCCTTGTAAAAAGTTATGCGGCCGTTACCACAAAGGCATTTGATGAATGCAGCTATTTCCTTATCAAAGAGGGTATCGATAACCTTATGCTTTTGATGAGAGGAAAATGTGGGATTGTCAAGAGCCGTCAAAAGCTCAGGACACATATCCAATTTATCCGCAAAGTCCTTATACAATTCATAGCGTATATTAAGCTCATGCAACACCCTCGCATATTCATCCGCAATATAGGTCATTGAACCTCACCTGCCTCGGAAAGGAAGTCATCTATAAGTTTCTTGTTATCTTCTGCCTTTATATTTTTCTCGACCACCTTGGAAGCAGCTGCAACGGCAAGGGCTGCAATTTCGCCTCTGGCACTCTTGATCGCCTTTTCCCTTTCGATTCTTGCGCTTTCCTGAGCATCGCTAATAAGTTTCTGTGCATCTCTGCCGGCATTGGCAAGCATAAGTTCGTATTCCTTCTCACCCCTTGTCTTTGCCTCTTTTACGATGGCAGCCGCTTCATCCTTTGCACCATCAAGCTGTGCCTGATATTCAGCCTTAAGCTCGTTTGCCTTTTTACGGGTATCCTCTGCCTCCTCCATTGAGGAACGGATAAGGTTTTCACGTTTTTCCATAATCTCGGTAACAGGCTTGAAAAGGAATTTTTTCAGCAACAGGAAAAAGACTATTATATTTATTATCTGAAAAATCACATTCCAGTCCAGGTTAAGCATATATGCTCACTCCTTC
>CALWRD010000093.1 GCA_944383875.1 uncultured Clostridia bacterium
ATACGACTTAATCGTATGGCGGATAGTGACAGTGCGCAAATACTGGTTAAATTTGAAGGACTTAATGTGGGAGGCTCAATTAAAACAAGAACAGCCTACAATATGATATGCGAGGCTGAAAAGCAGGGCTTGATTAATAAGGATACTGTTATAGTGGAGCCTACAAGCGGTAATCAGGGTATAGGTCTTGCCCTTGTGGGTGCGGTCAAGGGATACAAAACAAAGATTATTATGCCGGATTCCGTAAGTGAGGAAAGACGGAAGCTTGTCAAACACTACGGTGCCGAGGTTATCTTGATACATGATGCAGGCAATATAGGAGAGTGTATTGAACAGTGTCTGAACCTTGCACTTAAGATGCAGAGGGAGGATCCGAATGTATTTGTTCCTCAGCAGTTTGAAAACCCTGCAAATGTCGAAGTTCAGAAAAACAAAACTGCGGTTGAAATACTTGAACAGGTAGCAGGTCCCATCCACGGTTTTTGTTCCGGCATAGGAACAGGCGGTACAATTACGGGTATAGGAGAGGCTCTTAAGGAAAAAAATCCCGATATAGAAATATGGGCTGTTGAGCCTGAGCATGCAGCGGTTTTATCCGGCGGTTCAATAGGCACACATTTGCAGATGGGCATAGGCGATGGCATTATTCCAAAGATTTTAAACAGGGATATTTATAATGATATATGTATAATTAAAGATGAAGAGGCTATCAAGACATCACAGGAGCTTGCAGCAAAGGAAGGCATTATGTGCGGTATATCAAGCGGCACAAATGTAGCTGCGGCAATCAAGCTTGCCAAAAAGCTAGGTAAGGGGAAAACGGTGGTTACTGTGCTGCCTGATACGGCTGAAAGATATTTTTCAACTCCTCTGTTTGATGAATAAAAATAGTGCGGTGTCAATCATTACGTTGGCACCGCACATTATTTTTAAAGATTTGAATTATTGTTAAATGGATTGTTATCCGAAGTTACCTTATATATACCCGGCTTAGACATTGAAGGCTGGTTGTTCTCGTTGTAGAGATGATTATCAGCTCCAACCTTATATATACCCGGCTTTGGAGTGCTGCTTTCCGCTGCAGGTGCATCTGCGGGCTTTGGTGTATTGTTTAAAGGTGCTTCTGCAGATGGTGCAGGTGTATTGAACGGAGTCTTTGGAGGTTCATTATGATTTAAACCCGACCTGAGTGTTCTTTCCCTTCCAAGTCCGTATCCGGGGCTTGTAGGTATTCCTCCAAGTCCGCTGCCGCCAAGACCTGTTTTAATAAATGGCTTTGGCTGTGGGGATTTGGACTGATCCTCAGGTGTTTCCGGACTTATGCTGCCTGCGGCAAATGGTGAAGGCTTTGGAGCCTCGTTTTTATGTATCTCTGTTTCTGAAGGTTTATTTGCAAATGCGGGCATTTTGTTTGGAACGGATTGAGCCGCAGCAGGAGCAGGCTGTGCCGCAGGCTTAGGCAAACCGCTCTTTTCCCATTCATTTACCATTGAATCTATCTTATCAAGGTCCGAAGCAAGTTTTGCGCCTATTTCTGTATCAAATTCCTTAAGATATTTTTCAATAAGTGAGCTGTATTCACGTGTGAAATTATCTATAACGGTTTTTTGCTGAGCTATATTTGAGTGGATACTCTTGATTTCCTCGCTTGCGTTTTCGGAGATGGCAGCAGAGTACTTTTGAGCTTCAGCCATAATTTTATCCTTTTCCCCGTTTGCTTGCTTAATTATGGTGTCAGCCTCATCTTTAGCTTTTTTTACCAGCTCGGCGGCTTCTTCCTTAGCCTTTTTAATAAGTTCGGCAGTTTCTTCATTTGCCTGCTTAATCATCTTATCCGAAGCCATTTGTGCACTGATGATAGCATTGTTAATTGCAGAAGCTTTTCCCTCATATTCCTTAAGCTGTTGTTCAAGGCTGTTGATGTAAGCATCCACTTCAGCGGGTTCGTAACCGCCTCGCTTTTGTGTCATTGTAAATGTTGGCATAATAATACCCCTCCGTTGATTGTTTTTTGACATATTTATTAATAATTATCAGCCGTAGTGGTTGACAGAATTATAAGAATAGTATAACATTTCAGTAAAACGATTGCAATATTTTTTATAAGGAAGTAATCAAATGATGGATGAATACTATATGTCTTTGGCTGTTGCAAAGGCAAGAGAGGCATATGCTCTGGATGAAGTACCCATAGGCTGTGTTATAGAATACGGAGGCAAAGTTATAGGAAGGGGCTGCAACAGGCGTATGACCGACAAAAACGTACTTGCCCATGCGGAAATAATTGCTATTAATGAGGCATGTGCTTTTATGGGAGATTGGCGTCTTGAGGGCTGTACGCTGTATGTAACCGTGGAGCCGTGTCCTATGTGCAGCGGTGCAATACTTCAGGCACGTATCCCCAGAGTTGTCTTTGGTACACGCAATAACAAGGCGGGCTGCTGTGGTTCGATTTATAATCTGCTTGCAGAACCAAGGTTTAACCACAGGGCAGAGATTACAGAGAATGTTATGCACGAGGAGTGTGCAAATCTTATGAAGGATTTTTTTAAATATAACAGAAGGAGATAAATATGAAGGCGGCAATATTCGATTTTGACGGTACCATAGCTGACTCCTGCTACGTATGGGAGGCTGTTGACAGGAATTTTTTTGAAAAACGTAATATGGAGATACCCGTTGACTATACTAAAAAAATAAGCACTCTTAATATGCGTGACGGAGCTGTATTCACAAAAGTTGAGTATGATTTTCCCGACAGCGTGGAAGATATTATGAAGGAATGGCAGGAGGGTGCTTTAAGCGAGTATGAAGACAATGTTATGCTGAAACCCTTTGCGGCTGAGTATATACGTTTGCTCAAAAATAAAGGGGTAAGGATCGGACTTGCAACCTCCTCATCCCCTGAATTTTATACTCCTGTGCTGAAGAAAAACGGTATATATGAGCTGTTCGATACCTTTGTAGACGGGAGTATGGGTATGCCCAATAAGGAGTTTCCGGATATTTTCATTAATTGCGCCGACAGGCTGAAGGTGCAGCCTGAGGACTGCTGTGTATATGAAGATATTCTGCCGGCAATACTGAGCGCAGGTTCCGCAGGTATGCTCACAACGGCGGTGTTTGAACCAAAGTCAAGCAAAGATTGGAATAAGATAAAATCGGTTGCCGGAAGGAGTATAATAAGCTTTTCCGAGCTGATTGAAGAGGTAAATTAAAGCCATTAATTCAGGGACTTAAATGTGCAACAAAAATTTATTTTTAATGTTGACATACTCGGCAGTATATGGTAGAATAATGTCTGTTAGCCGCACGAATAGGTTTAAGTCGGTTTATCCGCACCGATTTCGGCGAGTTCTGGTTTAAGGAGGTGTACGTAGATGTACGCAATTATCGAAACTGGTGGAAAGCAGTATAAGGTATCCGAGGGTGATGTTATCACTGTTGAGAAGCTTGGTGTTGAAGCAGGCTCCGACTATACCTTTGAGAATGTTTTAGCTGTATGCGACGGCGATAAGGTAAGCTTCGGCGCTCCTACAGTAAGCGGTGCTTCCGTTAAGGCGTCTGTTATAGGCGACGGTAAGGCTAAGAAGGTTATCGTTTATAAGTACAAGCCTAAGAAGGGCTTCCATAAGAAGAACGGTCACAGACAGCCATTTACAAAGCTTAAGATCGAAAAGATTAACGGTTGATTATGATTAAGGCATATATAAGTCGCAATGCTTTGGGTGAGGTTTGTGGTTTTAAGATTGAAGATCACGGTGATCCCATAGTCTGCTCTGCTGTATCTGCTTTATGTATTAATACGGTAAACAGTATTGAGCAGTTTACGGACTTGGATTTTTCTCTCGACGCTTCGCAGGACGGGGGAGATATGCTTTTTACGCTGCCCTATCTTGAGAATGGCGGTGAGGACGAAAGAGCTTGTCTTTTGCTAAATTCTCTGGTATTAGGGTTAAAACAAATCGAACTTGATTATAACAATGATTTAAAGGTATTTGATCAGGAGGTGCAAAATAATGTTAAGAATTAACCTTCAGTTTTTTGCTCATAAAAAGGGTGTTGGTTCTACCAAGAACGGTCGTGACTCCGAGTCCAAACGTTTAGGTGCTAAGCGTGCAGACGGTCAGGTGGTTAGGGCAGGCAACATTCTTTATACTCAAAGAGGTACTAAAATTCATCCCGGTATCAACGTAGGCAAGGGTGGCAACGATACACTTTTTGCTCTTGTTGACGGTAGAGTTAAGTATGAGAGAAAAGGCAAGGATAAGAAGCAGGTTTCTGTTTATCCTGTTGCCGAGTAATTTAATTGCATTAAATGAGGGAAGCTTTGGCTTCCCTTTTTTCAACTATATAAAAATATATTTAAGAAAGGAAATTGCATATGTTTGTTGATAGAGTGCAGGTTCACATAAAAGGCGGCAACGGCGGCAACGGAGCGGTCAGCTTTTTTCGTGCCAAGTATGTTACAAACGGCGGACCCGATGGCGGTGACGGCGGCAAGGGCGGCGATGTTGTCTTTGTGGCTGACGGCGGACTTAATACTCTTATGGATTTCCGCTATAAGCGTATGTTTAAGGCAGGTGCAGGTCAAGACGGCGGCAAACGGAATTGTACCGGTGCTGACGGAAGCGATATTGTGATCCGTGTACCGGTAGGCACAGTGGTGCGTGAGGCAACAAGCGGTAAGGTTATGGCTGACTTTACTTATGACGGCGAAAAAAAGGTGCTTATCCGTGGCGGCAAGGGCGGCAAGGGAAATCAGCACTTTGCAACTCCTACAAGACAGGCACCTCGGTATGCCGAAAGGGGACGCACTTCAAAGGAATACGATGTAATCCTTGAGCTTAAGCTTATTGCGGATGTGGGGCTTATCGGTTTTCCTAATGTAGGTAAATC
>CALWRD010000094.1 GCA_944383875.1 uncultured Clostridia bacterium
TCTATTTTTTTCAAAAATGGTGTAGTCGTTTTGAGGCGACCACACCAAATATTATAGAACCTTTAAAAAAAGCTGCAAATTGCATTTATGAAAGCATTTCAAAGAGGCGATAAATGGTAACGTAAGCCTGTTCCCTTGAAAATGTCATCCAAGGGGAAAACTTATTTACCTCCGTGCCGCCCATAATGGCTATGCCCTTATCATTTTTAATACTGCTTATGCTTGCTATGGCGTCCTCTGCCCAGGTGGCAAAGTAGCTGTCATCCACAAAGTCAACCTGTTCGGAGTTAGGGGTAAGACCTCTTAATTCAGCCATATTGTTAAGCATAACGGCAGCCTCCTGCCTTGTTATGCCTCTGTCAGGGGAGAAGGTTGTGTCGGAGGTTCCGCTTAATATACCCAGTTCATTGGCAAGGAGAATATAGGCATTTTGAGTATCCTCAAACTTATCAAAGTCAAGGGTGATGTTGTGTTTGCTTACATATTCATCTACATTCATACCAAGGGATTTGCAGTATGCTTCCACCGCAAGTACCGCAAAGTCCTGACGGGAGATATTAGCCTGATAGCGGCAGTTGGAGTTGTTGTATAAAAGTCCTGCCTCTGTTGCCTGTCTTATGGTGTCAACAGCCCAGAAAGAGGGCTGTTCCTCAGGGATATAATCCGCCGCAGTTTCGCCCTCTTCAAGCTTCTTAAACAGGGCATAATAGCTTTTGCCGCCAATAACCTTTTCCTTAAATGTATAATTTCTGTTTACCTTGTCTGTTGTAACGATACCATCAGAGTTTATCTGCAAATATTCCCCTGTGTCCAGGTATCTTACAAACTCAGCGCCTTCCGGTTTCTCAATCATATTTCCTTCAAGATCATAGTAGTATCTGGCAGTTATAGGTTGACGATGTCCTGAATCAGGAGGTCCGTACATTTCCTGACCGTCTATCATCAAATACTGCTCGTCGGTACTGATGTAGAGATTTGCAGGATGTAGCGCAGGATTATAAGTTGTATTAATAATAACTTTCCAATCGGACTCCCTTATCAGTAGGGATACAGTACCGTAATAATTGGATAAATTATCTCCAAAATGGGAAAAATATGAACCACCAACAATAAGATACTTTTTGCCATTTATTTTAATTTCATCCACAAGCCCAATACGCCGTGTGTCTAGTATTACAGTTTCTATCATAGGTCCGGTAAGGTCAATACTATATAAATCAAGGAGTCCTGCATAGAATCGGCAGACTTCATTTCCATATTGGTCTAAAATACAATCTTCTTTAGTTGCTCTGTCTCTTGCTGTAAATAAAAATTCATATTGAGGGAAGCCCATGCTTGTTGAAGCAATATATGAAGATAAAAGTGAGTAAGAAACATCATACTTTCCCTGTTGAAATAATTCTGTACCGTCAGGTTTTAATATAATAGAGTTAACGCTTATTGTATTATTGCTTTTATCATATTTAAGGTTGTCGTCACCAAAAATGTTTTTATCTCCAGATACATTACAAAAATTATAGCCATATAAGCCGTACATGCAATTTTCATATCTGTAATCTGTAAGCTGAATTTCCTCCGCCAATATATTTGTAGGTGCAATTAAGACTAATGTAGAGGTTAAAGCTAATATTCTTTTCCATCTCTTCATAAAAACATCTCCCTTATTGTAAAGCCGGTAGTGTTGTAGTTTGCTTATTAAATAATTACAGACTGCTAAAAATAAAGATCAATAACAATAGACAAATTAATTATAAAACTATTATATTTATAATTTTATTATATCATAATTTTTTTATGACTTCAATTGAAACTATAAATTTTTTTGGGAAATGGTTTACATAACAGACTCACTTTTCTTTTTATTAAGTATAAGCAATTAAAAGTTGCTTAAAAGGAAAGGAGGATAGTTTAATAACTACTTAGCAGAAATTGTAATTTATTATTATTAATTATTTATGACAGGAGGAATGAAATATGGATTACAATGAAGCAAAATTTATTTTTTTTACAGATACTCAATATGCAGAGAATGATAATGGAGTGGGAAGTGTTTCACCTAACCAAGATGGTTCATTAAGCGGTAATATGCAGTATTTTTTAGATGCAGGAGCTAATGGTTATGTTTTAGCACCAATTACCCCCAATTTTTATATTAACAATATTAAAGGCTCGGTACCGGGAAGCAATACTACATACATGGATAGGTGTATTGCACAAATCAGTGATTTTATAAATTCTGTTATTGCGGTAGAGCCCGCTGCGAAGTTTTGGATCGGAACCCCATCAATTAACAGCAATAATGCTAACTATTTTAGCAACTCTTCATTATATGGGACTTATCTGGCAACATTAATTGACTATGCTAACGCGTTAAAAGATAAGCTGTCTGGTAATGTTTGGAACAATAACGTGCAGGGTTTATACTTTAATCAGGAAAGCATTTATACACCGGATTTTAACGTTAATAATCTTAGCGCTAATGATGAATTCAGGGTTATTAATGATTTTTCCTACTATGTACATAGTTCCATGCCTACCTCATACGGTTCCGATACCCGTGTTGCTTATAATAAGGATCTGATATGGATCCCATATCTGCCTATCCTCAGCAATACGGCAGAAAATAATACACGTGAGGCAAACATATTCAGAAGAATCGGTAAAATAATTGAATCTTCTACCTGCTTTGATTGTGCTTTCATACAGCCACATCTATCCGGCTTATATAATGATGATGAATATGAAGGTGTATATTATAACATTAATGCATATGTTTTAGGCGGAGAAATAAGTGACGAAACAGCATTTCTTAAGAATAAGGGAGAACTGAACATAACTACTCTTTGTAATAGCCTTGATGAGGAACATATGCTTTACAGAGATGGTGCAAGGGTTGTAGCTGACTCTGAGGTGCTTAACTCCACTAGAAAGTGTGCACTCGGTGTAGAATATGAGTTAAATGGCACTTATGAGCATGTATATATAAAGAATACTACATTATCTTTATTTGGACCATACAGAAAATTTGATAAATATGTTGATACGAAGCCTATGCTTTTTTACTGGCAGGGTGAAGACTTTACATATTTTGCAGCCAGTACAATAAAATCTATATATAATCCTAATGAAAATACCGGCATAAAGGGAGTATCTGTGGATACCGATAACGGATATGTAGCCGCCCTTACAAACACGGTATACAGGAATTATATGCCTGCCCTATACAATGGACTTATCACTCCGTCAGAAAATACAGCAAGTCTGACCGTAACAAACGGACAATTTTTCGGTACAGATGTATACGAACTGGCAAATAATTTGTCAGCTTTATTTACGGCGGAGTATCCTGACAGATACTGGGTTGACAGTCTGGATGTGGCGGTCACCGCTTATAATAACGATGATACTATTAAGTCTGTTCAGGTCAGTGTAAATTCATCAATGAACCTTACAACTGAACAGAACAACAATATTCCGTTCAGAAGTCAGGTTAATAATCTCAGAATTTATCTGTCGGCTTTAGCAGGAACAGATGCTTTTGCAAGGTTTTTAAATGCACACAATTGGTTGGTGGAAAACGTAACATATGTAGAAACCTCCGGTAATCCATATCATAACTGTGCCTACGGGGCAATTATGTCGGATATACATACCGCAACATCAAAGGGATTTAGTGCGGCGCTTAAGCTTCTATGCAGTGAGCTTGGTGTGCCTTGCCTTATTGTTCCCGGCAGCAAAGGTGGCAGGAGCCATTACTGGAATTGCGTAAAGCTTGACAATAAGTGGTGGTTTGTGGATGCCTCACTGAATGCACCTATCAACGGAGATACATACAAGTACAAGTATTTCCTTAGGAAAACGCCGGACAGCTATTTCAGGATTAATATATTGCCAAATGCAACCGTATCGGAGGATAGTTATATACTATATGGTGATGCGGATCAGAATGGCATTATAACAGCAAATGATGCGGCTTTGATTCAGCAGTGTGTGTTAGATGCTTCGACTGACATATCTCCTGCCGGACGTATTGCCGCCGATGTTGACGGAAACGGAAATATTACCTCAAATGACATTGGCAATGTTTACATTAAAGTAAGCAACAATGCCTTTGAACTGCCCGTAGAGAGTAAAATCAAGGGTTATAATTAATGATTTTGCTGTAGTTTCAAACCATAACTAAATAGATATAGTATCTCCAATCATCACGGTTGGAGATACTTTTATCCTGAAATGTAATTTACTTCGGAGGAGACGTCTGATGGAAAGGATAGATAATATGGTTCGCATTGTCTGGGGATTCGTCGGCGGCATAGCTTCTCAGTTGATTGGCGGCAGGGATTTACTGCTGATGTCACTGATTGCTTTGATGGCATTTGACTATATTACAGGGGTGCTAAAGGCTTTTTTTCTGAAACAGCTTAACAGTAAGACAGGCTTTTGGGGCATAGTAAAAAAATGTGTTATATTAATAATTGTGTCAGCATCATACTTATTAAACAACATATTAAGCAATGGGCTTCCCCTCAGAGAAATAGTTATAACGTTTTTTATATCAAATGAAAGCCTGAGCCTTTTGGAAAATGCCGCTGTTTTTGTGCCTATACCGCAGAAACTTAAAGATTGCTTAAGCAGGTTAAATGATGAGAACAAATAAATTAAAATGGGGCTGTCGCCCTTGAAAGAAAAGCACTTTTGCTTACGCAAAAGCCAGCCTTTGGCTGTCCGGATTACTTTTTTCCGGTGCAGAAAAAGCACTTTTGCTTACGCAAAAGCCAGCCTTTGGCTGTCCGAAAAGCACTTTTGCCTTTGGCAAAAGCAAGGCTTCGCCTTGGCGGATTACTTTTTTCCTCTGCATAATTACTTTTTTTCGGTGCATAAAATGCAAGCAATTCTTTCAGTAGGGGTACTGACGTAC
>CALWRD010000095.1 GCA_944383875.1 uncultured Clostridia bacterium
GTTGCGGGCACCTTTCCGGTGAAATCCCTCACATACTCAAATGCCTTTGTAATAGGCTCAACCACATCACGGCTTGTAAGCTCACCTTTGAAAATAATATACATACCTGTACGGCAGCCCATGGGACCTACGTATATTATGCTGTCAGCCCACTTGCTGCCCCTTAAGTATACCGCAAGCAGATGTTCAAGGGTGTGTATTGCGGATATTTCAACCGGCGGCTCAATGTTGGGACGCTTTATCCTGACATCAAAGGTGGTAACGGTTTCATTTCCCACCTTATCATATCTCGATACATATATTCCTCTCAGCAGTCTGTCATGGTCAATAGTAAAGCTGGCTACGTCCATTTAATTTTCCTCCTTGGTTTCATCCGAAATTTCCGTGTTTTCCTTGGCGGTTTCGGATTTTTCTTCTTTATCTTCCGCCGCTTCGGGATTGTCACATTGTTTTAATATATCCATAAATTCCTCACCGGTAATGGTTTCCTTTGATATAAGGTATTCGCTTATTTTTACCAGTGCTTCTTTATTGCTTGATATGATTTCAACGGCTTTTTCATGACAGGTTTTAATTATGGAAAGTACTTCCTGATCAAGCTGCGCCATTGTTATATCTCCGCAATTGCTTACGGCTCTGCCGTCAAGGTAGCGGTTCTGCACGCTTTCAAGTGCCATCATATCAAAGGTATCACTCATGCCGTACTGGCTTATCATGCTCCTTGCAAGCTGCGAGGCACGCTCAATATCATTGCTTGCACCTGTGGTTACCAAGCCGAACTCAACCTCCTCGGCGCTGCGTCCCGCAAGGAGTACAACTATCTCGGAGAGTATTTCGTCTTTGGTCATAAGGTAGTGCTCTTCCTCCGGCATTTGCATTGTGTAGCCTAAAGCGCCCATGGTTCTGGGTACGATTGTTATCTTCTGCACGGGCTGAGTGTTTTTCTGCTTTGCTGCCGCAAGGGCATGTCCCACCTCGTGGAAGGCAACGATGCGCTTTTCCTTTTCGGACATAATCCTGTCCTTCTTTTCCTTACCGGCTATTACCACTTCCACAGCCTCCATAAGGTCCTCCTGAAGGACCTCGCTGCGTCCCATTCTTACGGCACGCAGAGCTGCTTCGTTTACCATATTGGCAAGATCGGCGCCTACCGCTCCGCTTGTTGCAAGGGCTATCTTTTTAAAGTCCACATCTTTGCCCAGCTTAACCTTGGCAGCATGTACCTGTAATATTTTTTCCCTTCCTATTAAATCAGGCTTTTCCACTATAATACGTCTGTCAAAACGCCCGGGTCTTAACAACGCCTTGTCAAGTACTTCGGGACGGTTGGTAGCTGCCAGGACAACCACCGCCTTGGAACTGTCAAAGCCGTCCATCTCCGAAAGCAGCTGATTGAGGGTTTGCTCACGCTCATCATTTCCGCCGCCGTTTATTGCATTGTCACGACTTTTACCTATGGCATCTATCTCATCTATAAATACTATACATGGAGCATTTTCCTGTGCCTGCTTAAACAGGTCTCTTACCCTTGATGCACCTACACCCACAAACATTTCCACAAAGTCGGAACCTGTAAGGCTCATAAAGGTTACGTTTGCTTCTCCGGCTACAGCCTTTGCAAGAAGGGTTTTACCTGTACCGGGAGGACCTACGAGAAGTGCACCCCTTGGCTGCTTTGCACCTATTGCAGCATATTTTTCTGGGTTGTGAAGGAAGTCGATTATCTCCTCAAGGGATTCTTTTGCCTCGTCCTGACCTGCCACATCCGCAAAGGTAACTCCCGTTTCCTTCTGCATATATATCTTGGCATTGGACTTGCCTACGCCCATTATGCCGCCTCCGCCCCCCATTCTCTTCATAACGAACCTGCCAAGGAACATAAATAAAAGCCCCCACAGACAGATAGGCAGTACCCATTCCATAATAAAGAGCATAAAGATGGAGTTTTCCTGCACCGGTGAGTAATAGTCAACATCGTACTCAACATCGTACTCATCCAGCAATGGCAGCAGGTTTTCATCGGAGATATAGCCCGTGTAGTAGTAGTTGCCTAAATATGGGACACCCTCCTGCTGCTTTGGATAAATAATTATCCTGTCGCTTTCAATCTCTACCTCGCTGACTTCTCCATCCTTGATCATCTGAATAAAGTCGCTGTATTTAATTTCCTGATTCATCTTGCTTACCATGCTGGTGCTCAGCATATGCATCACGAAGGTGACTATCAGTGAAATTATTATTATACGCATAAACAGCTTAAAATCATTGTTCTGCGGCGGACCTTGTCCGTTTTGCTTGTTGTTGTTTTCATTCATATATATTTTCCTCCAAATCAGAGATAATAAATTCTCTTTCATTTTACACCCATTAAACTTCTTTTTCAAGTTCAATGGTACAACTTTTCGAAAATCGTAAGTATTATGTTACAAAATTGTGCGAAAAATTTGTGAAATCGGAAAAAAACCTTGACATATAAAGGATTTTGACTTACAATAGGTCTGTAACAATTCGTAACAATTTCGGATTTTGAGTTGTTTTTAATCGTTTTGTATAATGAAAGTAATGATTTTGTTTTTTTCTTTGTCAAAAAAGGAGATAATTTGAATGTCTTTTCTATTTAACAGGAAGGCGGCAGCCTTGGCGTTAAGCCTGACTTTGCTTAACGGCTCATCGGTCTTTGCCGCAAACACCGGCACCATTACCGGTACCGATGTTAATATCCGTTCGTCAAATTCCACCGATGCTTATGTACTTGCCACCGCAGAGGACGGAGAGGAAGTTACCATACTTGCCGACCTTGACGGTTGGTTCCGTATCTCAGCACCCAATGTAGGCACAGCTTATGTTACCAGCCAGTTTGTTAAGGTTCAGCAGGCTGACGGTACGGTAAACGGCACCAGCGTAAACATCCGCACCGAGCCTTCCACCGATGCTCCTGTTATCGCTCAGGCAAATACAGGGGATCTGCTTACGGTTACAGGTACTTCAGGGGACTGGTATGTTATTGATTACAACGGTACCAAGGCTTATGTATACAAGAGTTATGTAAACGGTGATATGCTCCCTTACCTTAACGGTACCAGCGCCGCACTTGCTTCCCCAAGCACGGCGGCTTCCACAAGCAGCAATGTATACGGAGTGGTAAGCTGCGAGGGTTCTCTCAATCTCCGCAAGTCCCCATCCACGGACTCAGAGGTGCTTGCTTCCCTTCCCAGCGGTTACAATCTCAGCGTTTACGACTATGCCGACGGCTGGATAAAGGTATCCGATGACAACGGCAATATCGGTTATGTCAAGAGTGACTTTGTCTCCCTTAAAAACGGTACAAAGCCTTCAAATAAAGTTTCAACTCCTTCAACAGCAGCCTCATCAACGGCAGCGGGACTTGTGGCTTATGCAAAGCAGTATATAGGTACTCCTTATGTATACGGCGGTACAAGCCTTTCAACAGGCGTTGACTGCTCGGGCTTTACATACTGTGTATATCAGAGCATAGGCATCACTCTTAACCGCAACTCACAGGGTCAGTATCAGAACGGTACTGCCGTTGCTTCCAAGGCTGACTTGCAGCCCGGAGATCTGGTGTTCTTTAACACCGGCGGCGACTCCCCAATATCCCATGTGGGTATGTATATCGGCAACGGTCAGTATATCCACTCCACCGACGGCGGCAACAGGGGTGTCTGCATAGCAAATCTTAATGAAGGATATTCGGCTAATACATATGTAGGTGCAAGGCGCATCTTAAATTAATAAACCAATAAAAAAAGGAAAAAGAGAAATAAGTGCTGTGGTTTTATGCCGCAGCACTTATTTTTTTGATATTTTTGCAAAAAAAAGGGCGAAAAAAGAGATAATATTGTGTTGGAAAAAACTGGAAATTTTCATCGTAATAGACTATTATATATCTTAAGGACAAGTTTTGCTTAATAATTTGGCAAAGTCTGTTGGTTATACATATTAGGGCTGTAAACAAACTAAAACAACAAAAATATAGTAAAATTTCACAATATTGCCGGTTAAGGCATTTTGGGGTTTGACTATTTTATTGAAAGACTGTAAAATATAAGGAGGTATATAAGTATTATGATGAATATGGCGCTTAACAGCAGCAATGAGATTATGGAACTGCCCGTGGATAAGATACTGCCCAATCCCTATCAGCCAAGGCAGCTTTTTGACAGGACTTCTCTCGAGGAGCTTGCAGGCTCCATACGCCGCTATGGAGTGCTGCAGCCGGTATGCGTAAGGCTGATTAACGGGAATGTGTATGAGCTTGTTTCCGGTGAGAGGCGGCTGCGTGCCTCAAAAATGGCGGGTCTTAAGTTTATTCCGGCTATACTGCTTGAAGTCGGGGAACGTGATTCGGCGGCAATCGGTCTTATTGAAAACATTCAGCGTGAGGAGCTTAACTATCTTGAGGAGGCGGAGGCTATGCGTACCGTTATGTGTGACTTCGGCTATACTCAGGCGGAACTTGCCCATATATTGGGCAAAAGTCAGTCGGCTATTGCCAATAGGCTCAGGCTGTTGCGGCTTGACGCCGATGTCAAGGATATACTTATTAAAAACGGTCTTTCGGAACGCCACGCAAGGGCGCTGCTCAGGCTGAACAATGTGCAGGCTCAGAAAAATGTCCTTGAAAAGGTGGCAAAGTACGGGCTTAACGTTAAGCGCACCGAGGAACTTATTGACAACACCATTAAGACGGAGGGCGAGATTGGTGTTATTAAAAAACGCCCTAAGGTTAAGCTGCGGTTCAGTGATGTAAGGATATTTACCAACACTATAAAGCAGATAGTCGAGCAGCTTAAAAGCTCGGGTATCGAAACCGAATACGAGGTAAGGCAGGCGGATGGCGAATACGAAATTAAGATAAATATAAAGACGGCAGGTAATAAAAATGATTGAAAAGATTTGGGTAAATACAGATGAGGAATTTAATAAGTGTGCAGAGCTTCGCAAAGAGGTGTTTGTAAAGGAACAGGGTGTTGCTGAGGAGCTGGATTTTGACGGCAGTGACGAATATGCCAGGAGCCTGCTTTATTTGCTTGATGGCAAGCCTGTGGCAACAGGCAGGCTCATTGAGCAGGATGGGGATATATATATCGGAAGAGTGGCAGTTAAAAAGGAACTTCGTGGCAAGGGCATGGGTGCACAGATTGTTAATGACCTTGCCTTAAAAGCCTTTGAAGAGGGGGCAGCCCGTTGTTGCGTTCATGCACAGCTGCATGCTGAAGGCTTTTATGCCAAGCTTGGTTTTAAGCCCATAGGTGATGTGTTCCTGGAGGCGGATATTGAACATATCAGTATGGTAAAGGAGGCTTGACATTGGACCTTTCAATTGTTATAGTTAATTTTAATACAAGAGAGCTTACAAAGCAAACGGTTGACTATGTCTGCCAATCGGTAAATGATCTTGAATATGAGATAATTATTGCCGACAATTCAACCTCCCGGGCAGGCTGCTACGATGAAACAGACGACAGGGTTAAGCTTATCAAGAACCTGCCCAACAAGGGTTTCGGCAATGCCTGCAATATCGGCGCCAAAAAGGCAATAGGCAGGTATGTTCTCTTTTTGAACTCCGATACCATAGTACAGAAGGGTTCCCTTGAAAAATGCGTCAAATATATGGACGAGCACCACGATGCAGGCTGTCTTGGCATCAGGACGGTACTTCCCGATGCAGCCTTTGACCATGGCTGCAAAAGGGGTTTTCCCACACCTTGGAACAGCCTTTGCTATGTGTTGGGACTGGACAAGTTGTTCCCAAAGGACAAGCGTTTCGGAGGCTACCGACTTTCCTATTTAAGCAATGATGAAACATGCGAGGTGGACTCCGTAAGCGGTGCATTTATGATGATACCTCAGGCTGTTCTGGCAAGGACCAAGGGATTTGATGAGAGTATTTTTATGTATGGTGAGGATATTGATCTGTGCTACAGGATAAAGCAGAAAGGTTTTAAGGTGGTGTACTACGCTGAACCCGTGATGATACATCTGAAGGGACAAAGTGGTCTTAATACTAAAAACATTACTGTTATCAGGCATTTTCACGATGGGCTCAGGGTATTTTACGATAAGTACTATATGCAGCAGCATTCAAAGCTTGTTACCCTGCTTATGCACGGCGCTATCAACCTGCATTACGGTCTTTCGCTGATACGTGCCTTTGTGTTTGGGAGAAGATTATGATTGATATTTTGGTTGCGGTTTACAATGGGGAAAAATATTTGAAGTATCAGTTGGATTCGCTGTTGTCTCAGTCCTATAAGGATATACATATTATTATTCGTGATGACTGTTCTACCGACAGCAGTGCGGATATAATAAGGGGCTATGCGCAACGCTATCCGGAGCTGATTGATTTTGCCGTAAATGAAAAAAATTCCGGCAGTCCCGGGGCTAATTTTTTTGCCATGCTCTCCCACAGCAAGGGGGAGTATGTTATGTTTTGCGATCAGGACGACATCTGGACGGACAACAAGGTAAAGTACACTGTTGAGGAAATGCTTTCCGCCGAGAAAGAATACGGCAAGGATACTCCGATTCTGGTACACAGCGATATGATGGTGATTGATGAGGATGTCTTTCCCATTACAATGTCCTTGTTTTATTATCAGCGCCTGGACAGCCGCCGCACAGCGGTTAAAAATCTGCTGGTGCAGAACATTGTTACGGGCTGTACCATGATGCTTAACCGTTCCCTTGCGGACAAGCTTAATTATACGCCTGCCACGGTGCCTCTTCACGACTGGTGGATTGCACTGTTTACCGCCTGTTGCGGAAAGATAGTGTATCTTGATGCTTCCACGGTTATGTACCGTAGTCACGGCGACAATTTCTGCGGTCCTCAGGATATGTCCTCCCCTGCCTATCTGATGAGCAGGGCGAAGGATACAAACCGCAGCAGGCTTATGCTGCGCTACGGTTACAGGCAGGCTGCAGAAATGGCAAGAGCTTACGGCAGTGAGGTGCTGGGTGAAAAAAATTATGCCCTCCTTAAGGGATATGGTGAGCTTGAAGATAAACCCTATCCTTCAAGGCTTTGGTATGTGCTCTCTCACGGTATTTTAAAGAGCGGCTTTATCAGAAAGATAGGGCAATTTATATATTTATAGGAGATAGTTAGATATGCTGGTTAGAAAATGCCTAAGGGTTATTAAAAATGATGGTTTTACCGCACTTTTTGCCAAGTCTGCCGCAAGGCTTAAGTATAGGGCAAGGGCAAAGAGTTATATAAAGGAAAAGGAGATTGAAAGCAGTAAAAGGCAGCGGGTGCCTGTGTTTGAGCGGAATATTCTGCTTAGCATAGCGGTGCCCCTTTACAATACCCCGGAAAGCTATCTTAGGCAGATGATAGACAGCGTAGTGGCTCAGACCTATCGCAACTGGGAACTGTGCCTTGCTGATGCAAGTGATGATGACGGGGCATATGAGATAGTTAAAAGTTACCGGGATAAGCGAATAAAGTATAAAAAGCTTGATAAAAACTACGGTATAGCCCAAAATACCAATATAGCCCTTTCAATGGCAACAGGTGAGTATGTGGGACTTCTTGATCATGATGATGTTTTGGATCCGACTGCTTTAACGGAGTATCGTAAGCGTATTGACAAAGGGGCTGACTTTATTTATTGTGATGAGGCGAGCTTTAAATCCGATCCCCGCAAGCCGGAGATTATTCACTTTAAGCCGGATTTTTCACCCTTTAACCTGCGGGGAAATAATTATATCTGTCATTTCTCCATGTTCCGCCGCAGCTTGTTCGAGGAAGTGGGGGGCTTCAGGGATGGATTTGAAGGCAGTCAGGATCACGACCTAATATTGCGGCTTACTGAACAGGCACAGCAGGTTGCCCATATCCGCAGCGTACTGTATTTTTGGCGTATACATAAGGATTCGGTGGCTATGGATATTTCAGCAAAGCCAAGGTGTATATCCTCCGGTGTCCTTGCGGTCAGCGAGCAGCTCCTTCGCCTTAAGATAGAGGGTAAGGTTGAGCCTATAGGGGGCGGTGCGGCTGTTTACCGCTGCAAATACAGGATAAGGGGCAAGGCAGGCTGCCGTCGTATTTCGCGCTGCCGCAATCATGCCCTTGAGGGATGTACATCCGAATATATAGCGGTTTTACCAAGGGGCACTAAGCTGCCTAGGGAGGATATGCTCCGTCTTATCAGCCTTGCTTCTCTTGAAGGCGTGGGTGCGGCAGGAGGTATAGGTGTGTATCACGGAAGAGTGGTGAGCGGTGCTGTCCGCTTTGACGGTGAGGAATGTATTGAAATAGCTATGGACGGCGAAAGACTTTCCTCCGGTGGATATATGCACAGACTTCGCTATGTGCAAAATGTAAATGCCCTTAATGCCGTGGTCGTTATTCCGAGGGCTGTTTTTGAAATGCTTGGGGGCTTTGACGAAAGCCTTAACGAGGATGAACGCCTTATTGACATTTGTCTGCGTATGAGGGCAAAGGGCTTTAATGTGCTGCTTGATCCTATGGTACGTGTTAAGATGCAGCCTGCCCTCTGGGAGATGGATAAGGCATTTGAGGATAAACATAAGGATAGGCTTAATCGTGAGGATGAGTATTTTACAAACGATTTTGCGGATTATACATTTTAATTTGGTGGTATAAAAAGATGAATATTAAATGGAATGCAAAGGGATATACGGATAATTTTGATTTTGTTCATGTCTACGGCGAGGCGCTTTTGGATATGGTTAAGGCTCCCGAGGGCAGCAGTGTTGTTGACCTTGGCTGCGGCAATGGCGCCCTGAGTGTGAAGCTTGCGGAAAAAGGATACAGGATAACGGGTGTGGATGCCTCGGATGAAATGCTTAAAACCGCTGCAAAGCTTCATCCGGAACTTAAGCTTGTAAAGGGTGAGGCGGAGACTTTCAGCCTTGAGGAAAAGGCGGATGTTATTTTCTCTAATGCGGTTTTTCATTGGATAGACGCTGAAAGACAGCCTATGCTTGCGGCTAATCTGGCACGCAATCTTAAACAGGGCGGGGAACTGGTCTTTGAAATGGGCGGCAAGGGCTGTGCCGAAAGTGTACATTCCTGCCTTGAAGGGGAGTTTGCAAAGCGTGGTTTAAAGTATCTGCGTACATTTTACTTCCCTTCAATAGGCGAGCATACACCTATTCTGGAGGCTAACGGCTTTTTGGTGGAAAGCGCCCTCCTTTTTGACCGTCCCACAGCCCAAAAGACGGAAAATGGGCTTGTGGATTGGATCAATATGTTTGATACTAAGCCCTTTGAGGGGATGGATGATGCCCTTAAGGCGGAGATTCTCGCATCTGCCGAAAGGGAGCTTAAGGATCAACTTTGTATAAACGGCGTGTGGTATATTGACTATGTAAGACTTAGGATTAAGGCAAGACGTGTGCGCTGAAAGGGAACTTCCATTTGCTAACATAACTGTCCACTTGACATCCAAGGTGTCCTATATATAAAAATCTTGATATTTATATTTTGGTTGGTATATAATAAGCAGGTGGCTTAAAAAGGTGCAGGTTTTTTATCCTGCATCTTTTTGTTTGATTGAAAAGACATAAACAGGTTTGGCTGACGGCGGTGGTATGGGGCATTGGGGTACTGTCATGAAGGTATCAACTCGATGCTAGGGGGATGTTTTTTTGTCAACGCAATGTAGGTTGATTTTTTTGCCGTCTTATGTTATTATGTACTTAATTATGCAGAAAAAGGAGAATTATATATTATGAAGCTTTGGGGCGGTAGATTTACCAAGTCAACAGACAGCTTTACGGATCATTTTCACAGTTCGATAAGCTTTGATTCACGTATGTACAAGCAGGATATTCTGGGCAGCTGTGCCCATGCGGATATGCTTGGAAAGCAGGGCATTATCTCAAAGGAGGATGCGGAGCTTATCCACAAGACCCTTCTGGAGATACTTGCGGATATTGAGGCAGGCAAGGTAACCTTTGATGAAAAGGCTGAAGACATACATATGAATATTGAAACCATTCTTATTGAGCGTATAGGGGACGTGGGTAAGCGCTTGCACACAGGCAGGAGCAGGAACGATCAGGTTGCCCTTGATATAAGAATGTATTTAAAGAGTGAAATCACTGACATCAAGGTTCTTGTAAAGAATCTTATTGCTGAGCTTAACGATATTGCAAAGACTAATATTGACGTTATTATGCCGGGTTATACCCATTTGCAGAATGCACAGCCGGTTACTCTTGCACATCACGTGCTTGCTTATGCAGAGATGTTTAAAAGGGACTATGACAGGCTTTCTGATACATATAAGCGCACCAATGTTATGCCTCTAGGCTCCGGTGCCCTTGCAACCACCACATATCCTCTGGACAGGCAGGCGGTTTGCGATGCCCTTGGCTTTGACAGCATTACCCTTAACAGTATGGACGGTGTAAGCGACAGGGATTTTGTTATCGAGCTTTTAAGTACCCTTTCCATTATGATGATGCACCTTAGCCGTTTCTGTGAGGAAATCGTGCTTTGGAGCAGCCAGCAGTTTAAGTTTATTGAGCTGGATGATGCCTATTCAACAGGCAGTTCCATTATGCCCCAGAAGAAAAATCCAGATATGGCAGAGCTCATAAGAGGAAAGACAGGCCGTGTATACGGAC
>CALWRD010000096.1 GCA_944383875.1 uncultured Clostridia bacterium
GCCGAAGGCGTTGTTGATACGTGCCACACAAAGCTCATGCTCAAAGGTATGACCTGCAAGGGTAGCATGGTTTGCCTCTATGTTCAGCTTGAAGTCCTTATCAAGTCCGTATTTGCGCAAAAAGCCAAGTACCGTTGCGCTGTCAAAGTCATACTGATGCTTGGTAGGTTCCTTTGGCTTAGGCTCAACATAAAAATCCCCTTTAAAGCCCTTTGAACGTGCATAGTCCACTGCCATATGCATCAGCCTTGCCATATTGTCAAGCTCAAGCACCATATTGGTATTAAGCAAGGTTTCATAGCCTTCTCTTCCACCCCAGAATACATATCCGCTGCCTCCTAAGCGAATAGTTGCGTCAAGTGCATTTTTAATTTGTGCCGCAGCATAAGCAAAGCTTTCGGGAGAGCAGGATGTACCTGCACCGTGCATAAAACGAGGATGGTTAAAGCAGTTTGAAGTTCCCCAAAGCAGTTTGATGTCGCTTTCTTTCATTTTACCCTCTATGTAATTTAACATTTCAAGAAGGTTTTCCTTGGTCTCCGCAAAGCTTTCTCCGGCAGGGGCAATATCTGCATCGTGGAAACAGAAGTAGTCTATTCCCAGTTTGGTCATAAATTCAAATCCGGCGTCAGCCTTTGCCTTTGCTACAGCCATAGGTGTGCTTTCGCCATAGCTTCTGTCCATGGTAACGCTGCCGAAAGGGTCATTTCCCCCTGCACACAGGGTATGCCACCAACTCATAGCAAACTTGAGCTGTTCCCGCATGGTTTTGCCATGAATAACTCTGTCGGCATCGTAAAATTTGTAGGCGAAGGGATTGTTTGATTTTGGTCCCTCATACTTTACATTAGGTACATTTTTAAAATATTCTTTCATTAAACTGCCTCCTTATATGTTTTCCGCTATACGGATTTCATTTTTTACTATATACTGTATTTTTTCGGGTTTGGCACCGCTGACAAGGTAGTTAAACATAAAGTGAACCGAACGGTTGCCCTGTGTATAGGGCTGCTGACATATGGTTGCCTTGATAAGCCCTTTTTCAATCATTTCTATTGTACCGGGCACACGGTCAAAACATATTACGTTAAAGTTTTTGTCACGCCCCAATGCTATTACCGCACGACAGGCGCCGTATACACCTGAGCCTGCTATGTAAAGAGCGTCTATCTCCGTATGTTCCCTAAGCATATTTTTAGTGACTTCATATGCCTGTATTTCGTCATCGTTTGTGGTGGCATATGCAAGCACATTAAAGTCAGGATATTTTTCCTGACATACCTTTTTAAAGCCGTTAATGCGGCGTATATGCCCTCCGTGTTTGCCGGAGGCGGACAGTATGCCTATGTTAGCCTTTCCGCCGGTTATCAGCGCCAGCATACCGCAGGCTGTTTCTCCGCCCTTGGTGTAGTTGCTGCCTACGTAAAAGAGCCGTTTTGATCCTTCAATGTCAGTATTTACGGTGCTTACAGGTATGCCGTTTTCAATGAGTCGGTTTATTCTCTGTTCCACCTTAATATCGCTGATTGGGTCTATTATCAGTGCTGATATTTTATCAGCTATGCTGTCTATGTTTTCAAGCTGCGCCTCTACGTCGTAACCCTTTGAGGTTTTTACAATCAGGCTTATTCCGTAGTCGCCGAGTTCCTTCTGCGCCTGATAAACTCCTTTGAGCAAGTCGTCAAAAAAATCGTTTCCCTCGGCAGGCAGTACTATTCCTATGGTAATGTTTTTTCGCCTTGCGGCTAAGGTTTTTGCCGCCATATTGGGCGTATAGTTAAGCTGTTTGGCTATGCGCAGCACCTTTTCTTCCGTTTCCTTTTTAACATTTCCTCTGTTGTTCAGCACACGGTCTACGGTACCACGAGATACGCCGCACAATTCGGCAATTTTTTTTATTGTTACTCCCATAATAATCACCTGTGTGTTTTGTTGTGCCCCTGCACATTTTCCGATTTAAGTTTAAATCAAATTTGACCTAAGGTCAATTAAATATTAAAAACTTGTGCATTGTGCAAATTTAAAAGCTGTCTTTCAGGTGCAATCACCTTGTTTTTTGTTAATTTTGACAACAAAGCACAAAAAGCACATACAAATATTGCCTGATTAAAAACAATTCTCTTCGGCATAATAACTATTGTAACACAGTTAAGCAACGATTAATTCGTAGCTTATACAAATTACTTTTTTAGGAGGATAATATTATGTCAAACAGTAATTCAAGTTCAAACAAGGTAAACGTACCTGAGGCTAAGGAAGCAATGAATAAGTTTAAGTATGAGGTTGCAAATGAAATCGGCGTACCTCTTAAGCAGGGCTATAACGGTGACCTTACTTCCGCACAGAATGGTTATGTAGGCGGATATATGGTTAAAAAGATGATTGAAGAGCAGGAAAAGAAAATGGCAGGCAAGTAATTATTAAAATCTGTCGATGTTTATGGGGCTGTCGCATTTAACAGCCCCATATTTTGTCGTAAAATTTCGAAAAATTGATTATTTATGATAAAACATTATAATTAGGGGCATCTAAAAGCGTCGCAGACTTTAATCCGCAGGACGGGCTTTGCCCGTTCGAGGGTATAGCGAGAGTGTCTCAAGGGGCAAAGCCACTTGAGACACGGGTCGCTACTTTCCATGGTGGGTACGTTAGTACCCCTACTGAAAGAAATGCTTGCATTTCTTTCAAGGGCGATAGCCCCATATTTGTTATAGGGGAGGGATAATATGAGCAGACGAAAGTGGGTAAAGAAAGACTTTCTTATAGGTATGATGCCGGGAGAAAACTCTATGGCAGGTTCCGAAAGCGCCGAGGGCGGCATAGGTATATTGGATGTGGTGCTTGAGGTTGAGGAGAGCAAGGGGGATTAAAATGAAAAAATGCCTTTTGTCCTTAGCCTTGGTAGCTGTTATATGTACCTGTGCCAATGAGCTTGTTAATGTAAGTATGTGCAGGGGCAACAAGCGCAGATTTGCACCCTTT
>CALWRD010000097.1 GCA_944383875.1 uncultured Clostridia bacterium
TTCCGCTTATGAGCTGGGACTTGTACCCGACAGGCTTATGGGGGACTACGGTGAGGATATTTCAAGGGCTGACTTTTGCTCTTTGTGTGCAAATGCTCTCCGTGCCTGTGGTATTGATGTGGATAATGTCAGCTCTGTAAGCTTTAATGACACAGAAGATGAAGATGTGCTTTTCTGTGCTGCCCTTGGTATCGTATCCGGTATCGGCAACGGTCGGTTTGAGCCGAACAGGGCTGTTACAAGGCAGGAGGCGGCAAGGCTGTTATGCAATGCCCTTGATGTGATAAGGGGCAATATTGACAAGGAGCTTTATTTCCCGCATATCTTTGCAGACGGAAAGAATATAGCCTCATGGGCAAGGAATGAAGTATATGCTGCTTACCATACAGGTATAATGCAGGGCGTTTCGGGCAGCAATTTTGACCCTCAGGGAAGTTACACAAGGGAACAGGCTATTTCAACCTTTCTGCGCCTTTACAACCTTAAGGACAGCGAAGGCTTAAACGTAAATTCTGAGTTTTATCCGGTGGGTGAGTATGCCGGCAATATAAACTCCGAGGCTGACGGCAGATATTTTCTTGATATGGCTTATTTGTGGAATAAAGTAAAGTCGGAGTATAAGCCACAGTATATTGACAGCTACGGCAATACCTACAGTGCAGAGGAAAAAGGCTATGTATATCCCGTAGGCGATAAGTATCTGAGGGTGCTTATGAGTATCGGTGCAGGTGTTTCAAGGGAGAGCATAATAAATTCATCCGGCGAAGAAGTTCTCTCCAATGTAATGACCGTTAATTCTCTTAACGGTGATCTTGCCGATGTAACAGCAGAAGAGGGACTTAAACTATATGACCTTACAAGCGGTGAGGCTGTTACGGTTGACGGTATGCCTGCAAACATAAGCTATGCAGGCTGCGGTATGTATTATGCCACAGTGGAAGGAAAGGATGGAGACTGCTATCTTAATTCCGATCTTAAGAGAGTAACCGATTATGTATATGCCTATGCCTCAAGGGGATTTTTAAATAACCTTGCTGCGGTGGTAAGGAAGGATGGTACAATAGAGGTTATTGACACCGAAGGAAATATTATCCGGACAAGAAAAATTGACATGTCACGTTATTCGGTATATGATATATATGGTACAAATGTCATTCTTCAGCTTAATGACGGTACAGGCATGGAGGTTCTGCGGGCTGTAAGCGGCATATACGTCAAGGGATATAACCACATCGACTTCCTGCCCAACGGTCAGATGTATGCCTATAACTATAATGAAAACGGCAAAACCTATCTTCTTAGTTTGGCAGGAGAACAGATAGCCGATGTTGAGGATATGGGTTATAATTCCTTCAGCACCGCAAACGGAAATGATGATCTGTTCATCGGAGGTAAGGCGGATGGTACCTGCGATGTCCTTGACTCTGATTTAAGGGTCATTGCAAGGGGTCTTTCAAACGGATATATTCTGACTGACGGCGGTGGTGTATATTGTGGCACAACAAGTGATTCTTCCTTTGTTATCTTTACATATGACGGCGCCGTGATGGGTGAAATAAAGAAGGATTCAAAAATAGATGATTTTGATTTTATAAACGGTCTTATAAGGATCAAGGCAAACAGTATTCAGGAATATTATTTGCCAAGCGGAGAAAAAGTTGATTTTATTAAATAGTAGGAGGAATAAAAATGATTAGTGACAGAGTAAAAAAAGGTCCCGACAAAACTCCACACCGTTCCCTTTTCAAGGCTATGGGTTATACGGATGAGGAGCTTGCAAAGCCATTAATAGGCGTAGTTAACGCTCAAAGTGAAATTATCCCCGGTCATATCCATCTTGACAATATCGCTAAGGCGGTCAAGAGAGGTATTCTTGCGGCAGGGGGCACACCTATTGAGGTGCCTGCAATCGGCGTATGCGACGGTATCGCAATGGGTCATACAGGTATGCATTATTCACTGCCTACACGTGAGCTTATTGCCGACTCTATAGAGTGTCTTGCTACGGCACACGCTTTTGACGGTCTTGTGCTTATACCTAACTGTGATAAAATCGTTCCCGGTATGCTTATGGCAGCTGCAAGACTTAACATACCTGCCATTGTCTGCTCCGGCGGTCCTATGCTTGCAGGTACTATGGGCTGCGAAAAGCTTTCTCTTTCCAAGACATTTGAGGCTGTAGGCGCTTATGAGGCAGGTCTTATTGATGATGAAAAGCTTAAGGAGTATGAAAACAAGTCTTGCCCAAGCTGCGGCTCCTGTTCAGGTATGTATACCGCAAACTCCATGAACTGTCTTTCCGAGGTAATCGGTATGGCACTTCCCGGCAACGGTACCATCCCTGCTGTTCTTGCTGACAGAATTGCCCTTGCAAAGCATGCGGGTATGCAGATTATGAAACTTGTTGAAAAGGACATCAAGCCTCGTGATATTATGAATGAAAAGGCATTCAAAAATGCACTTACCATGGATATGGCTCTGGGCTGCTCAACCAACTCAATGCTTCACCTTCCTGCTATCGCTCATGAGGCAGGCATTGAGCTTAACCTTGATATGGCTAATGAGATCAGCTCTAAAACTCCTAACCTTTGCCATCTTGCTCCCGCAGGTCCTAACTACATAGAAGAGCTTAATATGGTAGGGGGTATCCCTGCTGTTATGAAGGAGATAAGCAAGCTCGGTCTTCTGGAGCTTGACAATCCTACTGTTACCCTTAAGACTGTGGGAGAAAATATTGCTCCTTTTGAGGGCGCTGACGGCAAGATCATAAGGACTGTTGACAATCCTTATTCAACTACCGGCGGTATTGCGGTATTAAGGGGCAACATTGCTCCCGACGGATGTGTTGTTAAGAGGAGTGCTGTTGCGGCAGAAATGCTTAAGCACAGCGGTCCTGCAAGGGTATATACTTCTGAGGAGGACGCTATTAAGGCTATCTTCGGCGGTGAAATCAAAGCAGGGGATGTTGTGGTAATCACTTATGAAGGACCTAAGGGTGGTCCGGGTATGAGAGAAATGCTTTCTCCAACCTCTGCCCTTGCCGGTATGAAACTTGATAAGGAAGTTGCCCTTATCACTGACGGACGTTTCAGCGGTGCATCAAGGGGTGCAAGCATAGGTCATGTTTCTCCCGAGGCGGCAGCAGGTGGCAACATCGGTCTTGTACAAGAGGGAGATATTATTGATATAGATATTAACGCAGGTACAATCAACGTCAGAGTGAGCGATGAGGAACTTGCTGAGAGAAGAAAGACTTGGGTTATTCCTGAGCCTAAGATTAAGACAGGTTACCTTGCAAGATACGCAAAGCTTGTAAGTTCAGCGGACAAGGGAGCTGTGTTAGGTTAAGAAGGAGGATGAAGAATGCTTTTAAACGGTTCTGAAATTTTGGTTGAATGTCTTAAGGAACAGGGCGTTGACACCATATTCGGCTATCCGGGTGGTTCGGTACTTAATATTTACGATGCTCTCTACAAGCATCAAAATGAAATTAAGCATTACCTTACCTCCCATGAGCAGGGTGCGGCACATGCTGCCGACGGGTATGCCCGTGCTACCGGAAAGGTGGGTGTTTGCCTTGCCACAAGCGGACCCGGTGCAACCAATCTTGTTACCGGTATAGCAACAGCATATATGGACTCTGTGCCTATAGTTGCAATTACAGGCAATGTTGCTCTGCCATATCTTGGTAAGGATAGTTTTCAGGAGGTTGACATAACCGGTATAACTATGCCTATTACCAAGCATAACTTTATTGTCAAGGATGTTACCAAGCTTGCGGATACGGTAAGGAAAGCCTTTTACATAGCTAAAAAGGGTCGTCCCGGTCCTGTACTTATAGATATTACAAAGGATGTTACCGCAGCTGTGTGCGAGTACACTCCACAGACGCCTGCTGTTATCACCCCACGTGTGGAAACCATTACAAACGAGGATATTGAAGCAGCATGTGAACTTATAAGGAATGCCAAGGCTCCCTTTGCATATGTGGGCGGTGGTGCAGTCACATCCGGTGCAAGTGAGGAGATAGTAAAGTTTGTTGAAAATCAGGATATTCCTGTTGCAACTTCCGTTATGGGTCTGGGTGCGGTACCTGCAAGTCACCCCAAGTACACAGGTATGATAGGTATGCACGGCACAAAGACATCAAATAAGCTTGCAAATGAGTGTGACTTGTTTATCGCCATGGGTGCACGTTTCAGTGACAGGGTTGCTACAAACTTTGCCAAGTTTGCACCAAATGCTAAGGTACTGCATATAGATATTGACCCTGCTGAGATCAATAAAAATATTATTACCACCCATTCCGTTGTAGGAGACGTTAAGGAAATTTTAAAGATACTTAACCAAAGCCTTGTTCCGGTTAAACGTGAGGAATGGAATAAGCGTGTTGAGGAATATGAAAAGATTTATCCAAACAGGTATGAGCATGACGGCACTCTTAAGCCACAGTACATAATGGAGAGGATAAACGCTCTTACAAAGGGTGAAGCTATCGTTGTTACCGAAGTCGGTCAGCATCAGATGTGGGCTTGCCAGTATATTAAGACGGAAAAGCCTCGTCATTTTATCACTTCAGGCGGCTTGGGTACTATGGGCTTCGGTCTTGGCGCAGCTATCGGCGCAAAGGTCGGTTGCCACGATAAAACTGTCTTTAATATAGCAGGTGATGGATGCTTTTATATGAATAATATTGAGCTTGCTACAGCTGTTGCCAATGATGTGCCTATTATTGAAGTTGTTATCAATAATCATGTGCTTGGTATGGTAAGACAGTGGCAGGAACTTTTCTATGACGCAAGATATTCCAATACAAATCTGGATAAGGCTACTGACTTTGTTAAGCTTGCTGAGGCATACAAGTGCCTTGCATTTACCATTACAAAACCCGAAGAGGTTGATGAGGTACTTACAAAGGCTATTGAAAGCAAACGTCCTTGCGTTATCAACTGTGAAATAGACAGGGATGAAAAGGTATTCCCTATGATTCCTGCGGGCGGAAGCTTTGAGGATATAATTACTCTTGATGATTACGAAGAGATGAACTGAGCTTTTTGTTAATGATATGAAGAAGGACTCATTCCTTATAGGTTTGAGCCCTTTTTTGCATATAAAAAACGGGACAGAGATCACACTCTGCCCCGAAGGTCTTGCGTGCATATATTTAGCAATATTTAGCAAAAACCTCCGCTTTATCTGTCTTTTCCCAAGGTACGTCTATATCGCTTCTGCCGAAGTGACCGTAAGCTGCGGTCTGCTTATAGATAGGACGTCTGAGGTCAAAGTATTTAATGATAGCGGCGGGACGAAGGTCAAAGTTTTCCCTGATGATTTCAACTATCTTTTCATCGTTTACCTTGCCTGTGCCATAGGTATTTACATATATGGAAAGAGGCTGTGCAACGCCTATTGCATATGCAAGCTGAATTTCACACTTGGTGGCAAGACCGCTTGCAACAATGTTCTTTGCAAGGTATCTTGCGGCATATGCAGCTGAACGGTCAACCTTAGTAGGATCCTTGCCGCTGAAAGCGCCGCCGCCGTGGCTTGCGTATCCACCGTAAGTATCAACTATTATCTTACGTCCGGTAAGACCGCAGTCGCCTGCGGGACCGCCTATTACAAAGCGACCGGTTGGATTTACATAGTACTTTGTATCTTCATCAATAAGCTCCGCAGGAATAACGGCTTTTATTACCTTTTCAATTATATCTTCTCTGATCTGTTCCTGAGTTACATCAGGGCTGTGCTGGGTAGATATAACCACATTGTCAATCCTGACTACCTTATCATTGTCATATTCAACTGTAACCTGACTCTTGCCGTCGGGTCTTAAGTAGTTAAGGGTGCCGTTTTTCCTGACTTCGCTAAGCTTCTTTGTAAGCTTGTGTGCGTAGTAAATAGGTGCAGGCATAAGCTCGTCGGTTTCGTTGCAGGCAAAACCGAACATCATACCCTGATCGCCTGCGCCAGTATCGTTGGCATCGGCATCTCCGCTCCTTGCTTCAAGTGAGCTGTCAACACCCTGTGCAATATCGGGGCTCTGTCCCTTAAGTGAAGTGATAACGGCGCAGCTGTCGCAGTCAAAGCCGTATTTAGCTCTGTCATAGCCTATTTCACGAATAGTTTCTCTTACTATCTCTTCAATGTCAACATAGCAGCTTGTGGTAACCTCGCCTGCTACCAGAATAAGACCTGTGGTTGCCATGGTTTCGCAGGCAACTCTTGCCATGGGGTCTTGTGCGATGATGGCGTCAAGTACAGCGTCTGAAATCTTATCGCATATTTTATCGGGATGTCCTTCGGTAACCGATTCAGAAGTAAAGTATCTCTTCATGTTGTCCTCCTTATAAAAATTGAAATGTTTTGGGTAAAAAAAAGAACCCATCAGGGTTCGTACAATATCTCATCTTCCGAAATTAAAATTCGGGGGAATTGGCACCGATGCTTTTCAGCCGGTTGCCGGACTTCACAGGGCCCTGTCCCTCCGTCTCTCTTGATAAGTAAATATTAATTTTAAAAATAGGGCGGAAAACCGCAGCTCTCCGCCGTTTATGCCGTTAATGCGAAAACCCCAAGGGGTGAAAAGTCATCAGATTGCACGGGTAACCTTACCTGCACGCATACATCTTGCACAGATGTAGATTGACTTAATTGTACCGTTGTCGTTAATCTTAACCTTTCTTACGTTAGCCTTCCAAGTCTTCTTAGCACGTCTTGAAACCTGGCTACGGTTAATGCTTATTCTGCGACCGTTCTGCATAGCCTTATTACAAATCTCACACTTTGCCATTATTTCCACCTCCCTTAGGATAAAAAATCACTATCCGACATTATAACACAAAGCCTGCATAAATGCAAGCATTATTTTTTGCATAAGCAAAGAGGTATAAATACCTCCGCTTAACCATATCAGCCTTTATATTTTATACTTATTTACATAATAAGTCAAGCATTTTTTGCAAAATAAACTTAATAATTACGTGTAATTGCCATTGACAAAAATACTACTATATAGTATAATCCTATTAAGGAGGAATTGCAGTGGATATTAAAGGCGGAAACAGAGTTTCACAAATTAAAAGGCTTAGCGATAGAATTTTTGAGCGGATTCTGGCAGAGAAAAATATAGATGCCTTTAACGGAGCCCAGGGAAGAATTTTATATGTACTGTGGCAGGAGGATAATATTTCTCTCAGGGAAATAGCCGATAAAACCGGTCTTGCCCCAACCACCCTGACAAGTATGATTGACAGAATGGAGGCAGGGGGACTGGTATGTCGTGTCCCGGATGAAAGGGACCGAAGAAAAACCCTTCTTGCCCTGACTGATATGTCCAGAAATTTGCAGCGGGATTATTCAGAGGTGTCCTCCCGTATGTCACAAATCTTTTATTCGGGTTTTACCAATGAAGAAATTTCAATTTGTGAAGGGATGCTTGAAAGAATATATGATAATCTTAAACAACACTGTTAAGTATATTTATAATGAAAGGATGAACTGATATGAATAAGGATGTAAAGGATTATTGTGTTGAAAAGGTAAATGATATGATTAATGCCTACTCCTGCAGTGCAGAGGCAAAGGCAGCAGGTCAGAAGTGGCTGGATGCCCTGGGTACTGATAAGGAGGAGGAACAGACCAGGCTGCTTATTGCAGAGCTGGAGGCGGATATTATGCCTATTGAAGGTTTAATCGCCTTTGCTTCTTCAGAGGCAGGTATTAAGGTTTTCGGTGAAGAAGGGGCAAAAAATGCACTTGCCCATGCACAGGAAATAAAAGCCGCAGGGGCAAAGTTCTGTGACTGTCCTGCCTGTAGTGCTGTAGCTGCAATACTTGAAAAGAAGGACGAATTGCTTTAATCAAAGAACTGTTTGCAGAAAGATTTTGCGGAGGAAAAAAGATGAAAATTCAGCAGATAAGAAATGCAACCATTTTAGTATTTGTAGCAGGCAAAAAATTGATTATTGACCCATGGTTTGAGGAAAAGGGAAGTGGCGCAGCAGCACCCTCTCCAAATCCCGAACAGAATGTTCCCTCTCCAACCAGCGATCTTCCCTTTACTGTAGAGGAAATAATGAAGGATGTGGATGGGATTATTGTAACCCATATACATCCGGATCATTTTGAACCAAAGACAGCTGCAATGCTGGACAAAAGTATACCTGTATTTGTTCAGGATGAAAATGACAAAAAAATAACGGAACAGTTTGGATATACCAATGTAAGCATACTGAATAA
>CALWRD010000098.1 GCA_944383875.1 uncultured Clostridia bacterium
CGGAGGCGGAACCATCGTTGCCACCGGTACGCCCGAGGAAATATGTAAATGTAAGGAATCATACACCGGTCAATATTTAACGAAAATACTAAACAAAGGAAAACATTGATATGAAAAAATACGTACCTGACTTTATACAAGCAAAAAGAGATCTGATGCAGTTTTTCGGATGTACCGAGGACTTTTATATTAAAACCGCCACCAACTGCAACTGGTATATAAGGGAGCTGGAAGGCACTTATTTTGTTGGATACGGAAAAGACGGCGATAAAATGAACGAGGCTGTCATTGTGCGCCGTGACGGAGAACCCTATGTAATAGAAAAGGGAGATTACACCATGGTAGTGTGCATTGAATGTGTAAAGATAGCCTTGATATTAAAAAATAGCAATAAGATGTAGGTTTTGGTAAAATCTATGGTAAAACTTTTTTGTTGTTTCTCGCAACAAAGATTTACGATTTTCCCTTAATCCCACAAAGGGATTCCTACTTTTCTACGAGAAAAGTAGGCAAAAGCGCCGCTACTTCCGAAAGCGCGGAGTACGGCTTAGGGGCGGGAACACCGCCCCTAAGAACCCACATTTCATCGTTCAAGCATTTGCCTTAATTTTTTTAACGCCGCCTGTTTTATAGGCGGCTAAAAAATTACAGCAAATGCTTTTGTTGAAATTTTAAGTGGTTGTTTCTGTCTGGTAGTTTTCCTTTATCGGTAGGTAAAATGCTAAGTTATATATTTGGTTGTTTTTTGAGCTTAACTCTGTTAAAAAAACTTATAATAATCCATTGTCCTAACTGTTTTACATAAACCCTTAGAACAAAACTAACTTAACAGTAACCCTTTTCCTAAAAAATAATATCTGCACTTCGGCAAACTAAAGCAAGCTGACAAAAACATCTTCCTAAAGTTTCAACAAAAGCATTTGCAAAGATTTTTAGCTGCCTATGTAACAGGCAGCGTTAAGAAAATCGCTGTAAATGCCCTAGGGGCAAAATGCGGGTTCTTAGGGGCGGCGTTCCCGCCCCTAAGCCGTGCCCCGCGCCTCGGAAAAGCAGCGCTTTTGCTTACTTTTCTCGTAGAAAAGTAGGAATCCCCTTTTGTGGGGTTAAGGGAAAAAGAAAAAGCATACTTATGTTGCGGTAACATAGAAAAAGATTTTACCCATAGGTTTTACAAAAACCTATAGATTTTTCACAAACAAGGCACGTATTGCATTTAAAACCGCAATAATCATTACACCCACATCCGCAAAGATGGCAAGCCACATACTTGCAATACCCACAGCACCAAGCAGCAGGCAGATCAGCTTAATACCAATGGCAAAAACAATGTTTTGATATACAATGCCAAGGCATTTCCGTGAAATTTTAATTGCCTTTGCAATCTTCATAGGGTCATCATCCATCAGAACCACGTCGGCAGCCTCAATAGCCGCATCCGAACCCATGGCACCCATAGCAATTCCAATATCGGCACGACCCAGTACAGGGGCATCGTTAATACCATCTCCCACAAAGGCAAGTTTTGCCCTGTCGGATTTGTGTTCCATAATTTCTTCTACTTTCTCCACCTTGTCGGCAGGCAGCAATTCGCTGAATACCTCATCAATGCCGAGGGCTTCGGCTACTTGATCGGCAACCGCCTTAGCATCTCCCGTCAGCATAACGGTCTTTTGGATTCCGGCAGCCTTTAATGCAGCTATCGCTTCCTTTGAATGGGGCTTTACAATGTCGGAAATTACAATGTGTCCCGCATATTCCCCGTTAATTGCCATATGGATAATCGTACCCACCTGATGACAGTTAATATAAGGCACATTAAGGCGCTCCATAAGCTTTGAATTACCGGCAGCAACGCTGATACCGTCTACCTTTGCAACAACGCCTTCGCCACTGATTTCCCGGATATCCGCTACCCTTGAGCGATCAATTTCCTTCCCGTAGGCACGCTGAAGGCTCTTGCTGATGGGATGGGAAGAGGAGCTTTCCACAAGTGCGGCATATTCAATCAGTTTTGCATTTTCCATTTCGTTGTGATGTATGCCGTTTACCTCAAACACACCCTGAGTCAGGGTACCGGTTTTGTCAAATACCAGGATTTTGGTTTGTGACAGTGTTTCCAGATAATTTGAGCCTTTAACCAGTACACCTGCCTTACTTGCTCCTCCTATGCCCGCAAAGAAACTAAGGGGAATACTGATTACCAAGGCACAGGGGCAGCTGATAACCAGGAATGTAAGGGCACGATAAATCCATACGCCCCACTGGGCACTGAGTCCCAGAAGCAGCATCCTGACAACAGGTGGAAGCAATGCCAAAGCTAAGGCTGCTATACAGACAGCAGGGGTATAAACCCTTGCAAACTTTGAAATAAAATCCTCTGATTTGGATTTACGAGAGCTTGCGTTTTCAACCAAGTCAAGAATTTTAGAAACCGTTGATTCGCCGAATTCCTTTGTGGTCTGGATTTTTAAAACGCCTGTCATATTGATACAGCCGCTGATTATTTCATCTCCCACCTTTACATCTCTGGGCAGGCTTTCACCTGTCAGCGCACCTGTATTAAGGCTTGAAGTACCCTCAACCACCATTCCGTCAATAGGTACCTTCTCACCGGGCTGTACCACAATTACACTGCCTATGCCCACTTCATCGGGATCGACCTTTTCAAGCTTTCCGTTTTGCTCAATATTGGCATAGTCGGGACGAATATCCATTAACTCACTGATATTCCGACGGCTTTTGCCCACAGCATAGCTTTGAAACCATTCACCTATCTGGTAAAAAAGCATAACGGCAATCGCCTCTGTATAATCACCGCTTTTTTCATAAAAAGCCAAGGCAATAGCACCGATGGTGGCAACCGCCATCAAAAAGCTCTCATCAAAGACCTGTCTGTTTTTGATGCCCTTTGCCGCCTTTATCAGAATATCATAGCCGATAATCAGATAAGGTATAAGATAAAGAAGAAACCTTATAATTCCCGTTACCGACACAAAGTTAAGTCCTATCATCAGCAATGCGGATACAATAATACGTATCAGCATTTTTTTCTGCTTCTTATTCATAATACTTCTCCTTTCTTATAAAGAGATTTTTATATTGAATATATGACCATTCGTTCATATATAAGTCCATATAAAGCACCTCTATCGGATTTGATAAAGGTGCTTTGAACCAATCAGATGTAAATTTCGCAGTCGTCCTCAACCCTTTTACAGTTTTTTAGAACCTGCTGCATAACCGACTTAGGATCCTGTCCCTCATCAAACTCAACATTCATCTTGAGTGTCATAAAATTAACGGTTGCATCCTTAACGCCGGGAGTGCGCTTTGCTGCATCCTCCATTTTATTTGCACAGTTTGCACAGTCTACTTCGATTTTATATGATTTTTTCATAATAAATAGCCCCTTTCAAGGTAATTTTATTTTTCGATTTAACGCTTGTTTAATTGTTCATCTATATAATATACTATATCTCCTTAAAGGTCAATACATTTATTCAATCTCCTTCCGTAAGGGATAAAATTGTTTCTGATTGGGCAAATACTTCACAGCAAAGGGATTTAATCCGATTTCTGCCCGATATATTCAAAAAAATTCGTTACATTGGAGCCATTATTTGATATAATAAATTTAACAGAACGGAAAAGGAGATTTTGCAATGTCGGACATTATTCTGCCCCACGACCACGGGCATCATTTGGAAGAAAGACTAAATAACATAACCACAGAAGATTTTCAGATTGTGGCAGATGTTTTCAAGCAGCTATGCGACAGCAACCGTATCAGAATTTTCTGGATACTCTGTCACTGCGAGGAATGTGTAACTAACATTTCGGCTCTTGTTAAAATGAGCAGTCCAGCAGTTTCACATCATCTCCGCCAATTAAAAAACAGCGGACTGATTACAAGCTCCAGACAGGGAAAAGAAGTATATTACAAGGCGGCAGATACCGAGCAGGCACAGCTGCTGCATATAATGATTGAAAAAATGGTTGAGATATCCTGTCCTGCACATGATTGATTATAAAACCGGAGGTACAATATGAGGGAAGAATATGGTGCCGTCATTGCCGAAAATCTACGGGCAATACCAAACGGAACCTTTGAAATAAAAAGGTATAACGCCTTAAATACTAACACCGAATTTTATTTGGACAAAATAACAACTCATACCAAAGGCAAGGGAAAGATCGAAGTGTTTTTAGTATTCCCAGGTATAGAAGTTTCCTTTCACAGCTATCTGGCAGACAGGGTAAACTTTCATCATGAGGCTGTAAGCTCAATTCTGGAGATCAGTCACTGCAAAACAGGCAGAATAGGCTGGAATATGCGTAACGATGTTGCAATATATCTGGGGGCAGGTGATTTGTGCCTGCATACCATGGAATGTTGTGCAGACTCTGAAATGATACTTCCTTTAGGCTACTATGAAGGTGTTGCCGTTACCTTTGACTTAAAAGTACTGGAGCAAAAGCTCCCGGAAATTTTAAAGGAATGTAATTTTGACATTGATAAAGTATATAAAAAAATTTTTACGGATAAAAAACCTTTAGGTATTCCTTCAAGCCCTGAAATAGATAGGGTGTTTACAGCGTTTTACGATCAGCCGAAGCAGTTTCGCACCGCTTACTGTAAGCTGAAAGCTCAGGAAGTACTGCTGTATCTGGCTCAGTTAAATGTACAGGAGGAAAAGGAACTTACTCAATACATTTCCCAGCATACAGAGCTGATAAAGGAAATACGCAATTATCTCATTGAGCATCTTGACGAACGAATTACAATAGAGGAGCTTTCAAAGAAATATCTTATAAATACCTCAACCCTGAAATCCGTTTTTAAAGCGGTATATGGTCTCCCCATTGCTTCATACGTCAAGGAATACAGAATAAAAAAGGCTATGAAACTGTTAAGGGAAACCAATGACAGTATTGCGGCAATTGCCGAAAGCATCGGATATGAAACTCAGGGTAAATTTACAAAAGCCTTTAAAAACAGTGTACAGATCCTGCCAACGGAATACAGAAAAATGCATAAAAACAATATATAGTCTAACGTAACAAGGGGGTGTCGCATTAACACCCTCTTGTTTTATCACAAAATTGTGAAAAAATTGGGTGTTTAGTAAAATAGTGAATTTAGGGGCATCTAAAAGCGTCGCAGACTTCAATCCGCAGAACGGGCTTTGCCCGTTCGAGGGTATAGTGAGAGTGTCGAAAGGGGCTTGTCCCCTTGAGGCACGGTTTACTACTTTCATTGGTGGGTACGTTAGTACCCCTGCTGAAAGAAATGCTTGCATTTCTTTCAAGGGCGACAGCCCCTTTCAATTTACCTGTTATCAGCCTTTTCTATAAAAGCCGTATAACATCTTTTAGCCTCATATATATCCACCTTGCTGACAGCCTCCCAAGGGGCGTGCATATTAAGCACCGGTACGCCGCAGTCTATAACATTCATACCGTAGTTAGCCAGAATATATGCTATGGTTCCGCCGCCGCCCCTGTCAACCTTGCTTAATTCGGAGGTTTGGAAACTTATATTTTCACTGTCCATTATATCTCTGATCTGTGCAATAAATTCGGGATTGGCATCATTTGATCCGCTCTTGCCTCTGGCTCCCGTAAACTTGTTAAACACCACACCTCTGCCAAGGTATGCTGTATTTTTGCTGTCAAATACCTCCGAATAAAGGCTGTCATATGCACTGCTCACATCGGAGGAAAGCATAAGTGAATTACGGAGGGCACGTCTCAGCTTAAGCTCGCTGTAACCTCCCATCAGGTTAATAAGCTCCGCAAGGGTATCTTCAAAAAACCTTGATTGCATTCCCGTTGCACCCACACTGCCAATTTCCTCTTTATCAACCAGTACACAGCAGGCAGTTCTCTTTACACTTCCGCTTTCGACAATAGCCCTGAAGGATGTATAGGCACAGGAACGGTCATCATGTCCGTAGCCCAAAATCATACCCCTGTCAAAGCCTGCCTCCCTTGCTCTTCCGGCAGGCACAACCTCAAGCTCCGCAGAGAGAAAGTCATCCTCATCAATGCCGTAGCTGTCTGCAAGAAGCTTTAATATATTGGCTTTAACGGCATCATCTTCCTTGTCAGTAAGAGGTATACTTCCTATCACAACATCAAGCGCTTCACCGTCAATTACCTTCCCTGCCTTCTTTTCCAACTGCTCACCTGCCAGATGAACAAGTAAATCCGAGATAAAAAATACAGGATCATTATCATTTTCCCCTAAGGCTATATTCACCGCTTCACCACTTTTTTTCACCACAACACCATGTATTGCAAGGGGAAGTGTTACCCACTGATACTTTTTGATGCCACCGTAATAATGGGTATCGAGATATGCAAATTCAGCGGCTTCATACAGCGGCTTTTGCTTAACGTCCAGCCTTGGAGAGTCGATATGGGCACCAAGGATATTCATACCCTTTTCAATAGGTTCTGTACCGATATTGTAAATAATAACAGTCTTACCCATATGCACGGCATAAATTTTGTCCCCGGGCTTAACCTCCGAAAGGGAATTTATATTTTTGAATCCCAGTTTGTCAAGCTCAGATATTATCGCTGAGGTACATTCACGCTCCGTCTTGCAGCTGCTTATAAAATCAATATAATCTCTGCTAAGCTCATTTATTTCCTTAAGCTGAACATCACTATAATTTTTCCATGCTGTTTTAATCACAACTAATCTTCCTTTCTCTTAATTTAAAATCAGGCAGCTGTACAAAAATTACAGCCGCAAAAACAATGATACAACCTATAATCTGCCTTTGCGTTAGGCTTTGATCTGTGCTCAGGATGCCGAGCTTGTATGCCAATACACCCGAAACAGCGGCAATCACAGCCTCAAGGCTCAGGATAAGGGCGGCAGCCGTGGGATTAAACCCACGTTGCCCTACGGTTTGCAGTGTATAACCTATACCGCTCGAAAGGATACCTGCATAAAGTATGGGTGCAATTCCTTCACGAAGCTGTGAAACCTGAGGCTTATCAAAAATTAATGCAAGCACAAAGCAGATTACAAAACATACCGCAAACTGTACAAATGACATTACCACCCCGTCGGTTCCTTCTTCAAAGCCGTCAATAACCAGAATATGCAAAGCAAAGAGTATTGCACATAGAAATACAAACAGGTCCCCTCTGCCGATGCTGAAACCATCGGTTATGGATATAAAATACATACCCACCGTGGCAACAGCGGCGCAAAACCATACTTTAAAACCTACCTTCTTATGAATAAAAACTCCCATCAGCGGAGTGAAAATAATATACAGTGCCGTTATAAAGCCCGCCTTTGCAACCGTAGTATTCATAATACCGTATTGCTGACAAAAATCCGCAGCGGTCAATACAACGCCGCAGACCGTTCCGCCCTTCAGATTTGCCTTTAAATCAACTTTACCCCTCAAACACTTATGTATTACAAGTGGAAGGAGAAACAACACCGCAAGAAAATTCCTTGATGCGGTAAAGGTAAGGGGTTTTACAAACTCCATTCCCTTTGACTGGGAAACAAAAGCCATTCCCCATATAAGAGCGGTTATAAACAAGAGCGCTGCACTTTTTATATCAGACCTTTGCATAAGAGGTGTTTTCCTTTCTATGTTGTAAAATACCAGGGAGTATATTGATCAAAGAACCCACCACAATGAAAAGTATACCTATAATTTTGTATACCGGTGACCCTTCACCGATGAGAAGATAGGCAAATATGCTTGCAAGTACCGGCTTAAAGAAAAATACCAATGATGCTGTATTTGCCGAGGTATGTTCCATTGCGGTAAAATAACTTGCAAAGCCTATACCCGTAACCCCTACAAATACAAATAATGTTACGGGCAGCTCCGCTAAGTTGTAACCACTGAAAAACGGTATATTTGCAAAAGTTTCAAGTCCTGCCGATGTAAGCATTGAAGCAAGCTGAGGAATATGTGTAAGTACTGCCAGAAGCATCATCTCAATACTGCCGCATAAAAAACCGAGGCAGGTAACCACTATTCCTCCGTATATCTTTGTCTGTCCCTTGCCTATAACGCCGTAAAGGGCAAAGGTAACCGTTGCCAGCAGGCAGAAAACGATACCGGAAACACTCATCTTTCCGCTTAAGGACCCGACTACAATTATACCTATGCCGATAAGCTGCATAACTATTGCCGCAATATTGTTTTTGTGTATTGCTTCACCCAACATAAAGTAAGCAAAAAGCATAACAAACAATGAATTGGAGCTGAAAATAATTGCAACCACAGAAGCATCCACAAAGATAACCGCCAGCTGATACATAAGCATACTGATACATATACCCACAAAGCCAATCAACATAGACATACCCGCCGTTCGTCCGTTAATCCTGAGATTCATTTTCTTAAGATGCCTTACAGCAAAGGGCAAAAGTACAAGTCCGCCCACAAAAAACCTGCTAAAGGTTATTTGCAGAGGATTAAAACTGCCTGATATACTCTTAAGAGCTATTTCCATAAGGCTGAAAAGAACAGTCGTTATTGCAATACATATGTATCCTATTTTTACATTCTTTGTCTGCATTGTTATGCCTCCCAATTTATACCAAACAGCTTTTTAAGTTCATATGCAACACCACATTCATCATTTGTCAGGGTTATAATATCGGCAGCTTTCTTAACGCACTCATCCGCATTTGCCATAGCTATACCAAGTCCTGCCGCCTTAATCATTGACACATCATTTTCACTGTCTCCGAATGACACACACTCACTCATATCAATGCCCTTGCTGCGGGCATACTCACAAAGGGCACTGCCCTTTGAAACATTCGGAGCAATCATATCAAGACAGTTGCGGTTTGACTGTATAACCTGTAATCCCTCAATACCGCCAAGATATGCCTTTAGTTCCGCCAAAATCTTTATATCCTCATTTACCGTTACCATCTTGACTATGTCAGCAGTATCAGCCAGCTTAAGCATATCCTCATCCGACAACCACTGATAGGGTACAGTGGTTTTAAGTTCCCTTGTATACATAGTGACAATCTGGCGTATTCCCTTTTCCATGGCTATCTTGTCGCTTGTATAGCACATATCGGCAGTAAAAGCCTTACAGGGAATATTTTTTCTGATACAAGCGGTCAGTACCGACTTAACAACCGACCTGTCTATCTTATGTACATACAGGCGCTCACCTGTCAGCACATTACTGAGGGTAGCTCCGTTGCATCCTATTACCCTTATATCTATCCCCAGTTCCTCAACATAGTCCTTTGTGAGAAGATCGCTTCTTCC
>CALWRD010000099.1 GCA_944383875.1 uncultured Clostridia bacterium
GGTGAAAGGGCCGATACGTGATGTACCGGCTCTTTCTTATTTTCTCCCTGTTATTATCAGCCTCAACCTTGTTGACAAAATCAAGCAGTTCATAGGGACTGTACAGGGTTTCCAAAGCAATACAGCAGTTCAAAAAATCATCCTGTTCTACCTCGCCCACAGGCTCCGTAACATAAAATGGAGATACCTTTATAAGCCGACACTTGGAATCTCCTTCCACAGCCCTGACCGCATTGTCAAGGTAAGCCTTTTTATCTCCCATATTCGAGCCTGCGGAAAGATAAGCTTTTTTCCAACCTCTTTCTATTTCAACGCTGACATAGTCCACGCTTTGCATAATAGGCGCCCATGGCTTACGTATTTCAAGTTTTACACTCTTTACCTTATCAAAATCCAGCAATATTTTTTCCGCCAGTTTTTCCGCAGCCGCCTCTATAAGTTTAAAGGTGTTTTCCTTCATAAAATTTACTATTGTATCACAGACAAGGGCATAATTGACTGACTTATCCAATTCATCACTCTTACCTGCCTGACGTGTATCAACATATAGCGCAGCGCTGACAATAAACTTCTGTCCCAGTATATTTTCTTCCTTTAACACCCCGTGATTTGCAAATACCTCAAGCTGCTTAATATTTATAACATCCATTTCAGTACCTTCCTATAATTTTTTCCGTCATAGTTATAACACGCTTGTTTTCCTTGACATCATGCACCCTGACAAACAGACATCCTCTTAAAACCGCAATCACCGTGGTTGCAAGAGTGCCTTCAAGCCTTTCATCCGACGGCAGGTTGAGGGCGTTGCCTATCATAGACTTTCTTGAAGCGGCAAGCAATACAGGATAACCCAGAGTTCCAAGCATATCCACCTTATCGGTAACTTCAAGATTTTGTTCGTAGTTTTTTCCAAAGCCTACCCCCGGGTCAAGGATAATATACTTATCCTCAACTCCTGCGGACTTTGCTATATCTATACATTCTTTTAAATCAGATAAAACATCCCGCATAAAATCACTGTAATTTGCTTCGCTTCGGTTGTGCATAAGGCAGCATGCAGCCTTATTTTTTGCGGCAACATCCGCCATCTCTCTGTCATACTTGAAGCCCCAGATGTCGTTGAGCATATCGGCGCCCACCCTGACAGCCTCGGCAGCCACCTTGCTTTTATAGGTATCAATCGACACAGGAACATCAAACTCCGACTTTATTCTTTCAATAACCGGAGCTACACGTTCAATTTCTTCCTCATCACTTATCTGAATATGTCCGGGTCTTGTGGATTCCCCGCCAACGTCAATAATATCCGCACCCTCCGCCACCATTTTTTCGGTGTGTTTAAGCGCCTTGTCAATACTGTTATACCTTCCTCCATCGGAAAAAGAATCGGGAGTAACGTTTAAAATACCCATTATATATGTTCTGTCCGAATATTCCCTGTTGCCAATCAACATAATTTCAATACCTCAATATATGATTTTTCTTGTCCTGATCCCAGTTGCATTTTTCATTGGCAGGACATAAAAAGCACGCCCTGCTGAGCTTATCGGCAGCGTAAAGTATTCCCTTAAGATTATCACCGTCGCTTTTATGACCATGGGCAGCTATTGCAGAGGTTATCATCTCTGTTTCCTCGGAGCTGTAAGGCATCTCCCTAAGAATTTCCCCTGCTATAATTGCTCCTGCGTTATGATGATCTCTTCCGCTGATATATTGTTCACCACGCCCCACATCATGCAAAAGCGCCGTAGTGTATATAATATCCTTGTCAATATCAAGACCCTTTTCAAGGCTGAGTATATAGGCTATCCTTGCAACATCCATAAGATGCTCAATGCCATGTTTGCAATACTCCCTGCCTGCTTCCAGCTCCTTAAGCTGAGCAAGAAGGGAAAGAAATTTCTCGTTTTTCAGTATATAATAATATCTCATTTTATCATATTAAAAAATGTAGCTCTGAGCTCACTGTCCTCGTCAAATACTCCTCTGGTTACATAGCTGAAGGTCTTTGTGCCGGGCTTTTTTACACCTCTCATGGTCATGCAGGTATGCTCTGCTTCAATGGCAACCATTACACCCTTGGTATCAAGGTTTTCCATAATGGCGTCGGCTATCTGCGCCGTCATTTTTTCCTGAATCTGGGGGCGCTTTGCAAAGACCTCAACGGTGCGGGCAAGCTTGCTTATACCAACTACCCTGCCATTAGGTATATAGGCAATATGTGCCTTTCCAAAAAAGGGCATCAAATGGTGTTCACAGGTGGAAAAAAAGCTGATGTCCTTTTCCATAACCATTCCTCCCCCCTCAACACCGAAGGTTTTATCCAGATGCTCCGCAGCGTCCTGTGTAAGCCCTGCAAAAATTTCCTCATACATCCTTGCTACTCTCTCAGGTGTTTCAACTAATCCCTCTCGGTTAATGTCCTCACCTACGCCCTCCAATATAAGCCTTACTCCCTGCATTATTTTTTCCTTATCCATTTTACTGCTCCTTGTTGTTTATGTCCTTAATGTTATTGACATAATTAATTTTTACTTACTGCTTGTTAATCTTAAATTGTTCCCATTTGAAATATAATCTGTCAGTAATCCCATAAAACTTAAGGATCCGAAAGCAACCGTTACACAATCCTTTTGTCCCATGCAATAATCCACTGCTGAGTGTATATCAGAGGCTTTTACATTATCATTATACTTTCTTGCCGCCGCAGCCAATTTATCGGCAGCCAATCCTCTGGCAGATGGTGGTTTTACGGTAAATATCTTTTCGGCAAGTCCGGCTGTGTTTTTCAATATTCCGTTGTAATCCTTGTCTGAAAATACACCCATAATGAACAGCTTTTTCTTGTCTTTGAAATAAATCTCCAGACTGTCCTTCAGCCTTTTTGCCGCATCCGGATTATGTGCTCCGTCCAGCACAAAAACAGGAGAAGTATTTACAATCTCAAATCGTGCGCCCCAATGCGCCCTTTTCATACCGCTGTATACAGCGTGCAAGGGAATACTAAAACCCATTGTTTCAAGACTTTCGATACATTCAAGGGCAAGGGCAGCATTTTCATATTGATAGCTGCCAAGCATATTAATTTCAACATTCTTGTATTTGCCGTAATCAAAGTACTGGGAAAACCCGCATACCCTTTTATTTAGTATATTCTTTTTGCCTACAATGCTCAAAGATGCGTTTAATTTTTTACAACAGCTTTTTATTACCCTTTCGGCAGAGGGATCCTGTTCTATTGATACAACCCTACTGCCCTGTTTTATTATGCCGCACTTTTCTTCGGCTATTTCCTCAACGCTGCTTCCAAGCAGGGCAGTATGGTCAAGACTTATCGACGTAAATACCGTAAGCATATTATTGTCAATAACATTTGTTGCATCTGTTTTTCCCCCAAGTCCGCATTCAATAACCGCTGTATCGCAGCCTTCTTCCTTAAAGTATAACAGTGCTGCCGCTGTTTCCAGTTCAAAACCCGTAGGGTCAAATTTAATTTTGTCCTTTGCGGCTGCAACTCGGCTCATTATCTGGGCGAAACGGTCATGGGGTATGTTTTTCCCGTTTATCTGAAAACGTTCATCATAACAGTAAACAGTGGGTGAAACATATCTTCCAACCTTGTAACCTGCCTCTCTAAGAACCTCCGAAATAAAGGTTCCCACCGAGCCCTTGCCGTTAGTACCGGCTATATGAATAATGCGCAGTGACTCCTGAGGCAGGTTAACGGCCTCTGCCAGTGCACGTATACTGTCCAATCCGTAAATACTGCCTTTTTTATAGGCATTATCTATAAATTCCCTTGCCTGTATATAATCCATAATGTAATGGCACCTCTTGTTTAAAATGCATCGTCATTTATTGATATTAAATACATAACTGCTACAGTATAACACAAAAAAAACTTTTTAACAAGAAGTGACATTAAAATAAAACTTTTCAAAAAAAATGCGTATATATTTTTATAGATAAAATTAATGGAGGAAGGTTTATGACAAATAAAATTTTGGCAATCGCCCTCGGATTTATATTAATATTCGGCGGTATATTTTACTTTTTTCAAGACAGCATATCAATCAGCTATGGTGCCGTATGTTCAATAATACTCGGCTGTGCCTTTATAGTCATTTATTTTAAAAACAGCCGCAGATGGCCTATTCTGCCGGGCATATATCTGCTGTATATGGGTATTGCCGTCGCATTTTTCTCCGATACGGATATATTTAACTACATTATAACCTCGGTGTTTTTCCTAGCTCCCGGTACTATCTTCGTAGTGTTGTACTATACTACAGACAACAGGCGTCCTTTGCTTACTTTGGGACTTATACTTCTGTCTCTCGGTGTCTGCGTACTGCTTTCAGGGTTGTTTGATTTTTACTATGTAAATATATTTTTACTTTGCATTGGCATCGGCTTTGTGCTAAACTATATCTTAGGCAAAGATTATGCAAACAGGCTGACACTTATAGTCGGTATAATACTTATACTGCTCTCTTTAAGAAAATTCTTGAACATAACAGGCTACGCCGAGGCTATTATTTCAACGATACTTGTAATACTGGGCTTTACGGTAATAGTTAAGGCTTTGCTGGATAAATAGGAGGTTTATATGGCTGAAGTAGGTCAGGTAATAGAAAAAAAAGACAATAACAGGCTCCTTATCAGACTCGAAAGACAGGAAGCCTGTGCCAAATGCCGTGCATGCAGTGCAGGTATGCAGGCTAAGGAAATGCTCCTTGAGGCGGAAAATCTGTGCAATGCAAAGATAGGAGATAATGTTGAGATTTCCCTTGAGGAAACAGATTTTATGAAAGCTGTGCTCATTATGTATGGCATTCCCTTTGTCTGCTTTGTTGTGGGGGTAATTGCATCTTACTTTATTCTCACCTCTTTGCAGGCAGCAAACATTGAGATAATCAGCTTTATTGTGGGAATAGTGCTTGTTGTGGTATCCTATTTGATAATACATCGGTTTGAGCCGCATTTTAAAAGTGACAACTATGTTCCCAAAGCAACAGCAGTTGTTGAAAATTAAACACTAAGCCCCGCCTGATTTGGCAGGGCTTAATTTTTGCCTTCTTTTAACAGCTTAAAGTATATTATTAATACGGTTGTAAATACTGATATTGAAAGGAGGCTATATTATGGCAAAAGAGAAAAAGGTACTTACCCCAGATGATATATTAAAATATGAAATTGCAAGAGAGCTGGGGCTTGATGATAAAATACGTAACGGAGGCTGGAAAAGCCTTAGCTCCAAAGAAAGCGGCAGAATAGGCGGGCTGATGGCAAACAGAAAAAAACAAATGAACAAAAAAAACGAGGAGTCATCCCGGGACAACTCCTCCTAAAACTTACTTTTCACTTTTGAAACTATAGCCGCAGGAAGCACAAACACCGCTGTCCGGTTCATTCGCTCCGCCACAGTTTGGACAAAACTTCATAAACCTTACGCCCTCATCTGTTCTTACCAGACGAAGGTCACGCTCATTTTTACTGATAGGCGCCACGTTGAGGGGTATATCATCCTCCGCCGCTGCCTTACTCTGGGAATTCAGTTCCGTAAGCTTACTTTCCAGTCCGGCAACCTTGATCCTGTTGCCGTCAATCTGTGCACAAAGGTCATCTATTTCCTTTGATACAATAGGCTTACCGCTTTTTTTGCAGGTATAGACAAGCTTGCCTATCTGAGCATACAGGAGAGTATTTTCTTTTTTTACGCCTTTAATAGTAAACTCAATCTTTTTGACGTCAACATTTTTCTTAGCATTTTCCGCCAAATTCTGCGCATTGTGTCTGATACTTTTAAAAAGCTTCATTAAAAATACTCTCCTTTGAATTTTATTTACTTATTGTCCTCTCTTTTTGTTCCCCTTACACCTACTTCAAAGTTCATTTTACTTAAAGTTTCCTTAAGGGCAACATCAGCCTTTTTATTTTCAATATTATAATAATCCAAAACACCTATATTGCCGTTTTTAAGGGCTTCGGCAACAGCTGTAGGTACCAATGACTCGGCTTCCACAACCTTGGCACGCATTTCCTGTACCTGTGCCTTCATTTCCTGTTCGGTAGCGATGGCAAGGGCACGTCTCTCCTCTGCCTTAGCCTGAGCGATCTGCTTATCTGCTTCAGCCTGCTCAATCTGAAGATGGGCACCAATGTTTCTGCCTATATCAATATCGGCAATGTCAATCGAAAGTATCTCAAATGCAGTACCAAGGTCAAGACCCTTGCCAAGGACACATTGAGAAATACTGTCAGGGTTTTCAAGCACCATTTTATGGGTATCGGAAGAACCCACCGTAGTAACAATACCTTCACCGATACGAGCAATAATGGTTTCCTCACCGGCGCCGCCCACCAGCCTTGCAATGTTGGCACGCACCGTAACCCTTGCAATAACCTTAACCTCGATGCCGTCTTTTGCAACAGCCGAAATCCAAGGTGTTTCAATGATTTTAGGCGTAACACTCATACTTACAGCTTCAAATACATTACGACCTGCAAGATCAATGGCAGCAGCCCTTTCAAATGTAAGTTCAAGATTTGCTCTGTGGGCCGCAATCAGTGCATCTACAACATTGTCCACCTTACCGCCTGAAAGCAAATGTGACTCCAGCTGATTTACAGAAATATTAAGTCCTGCTTTTGTACCCTTGATCATAGGATTAATTATTTTCTCAGGTCTTACCCTCCTGAGCCTCATACCTATAAGGTAGAAAAAGCTAACATGCACTCCTGCAGCCGCTGCTGATACCCACAGTCTAAGCGGTATAAAGCTCATTATAACGCAGAAGAAAATAATAAGCAGAATAATAACAAAAATAATAAGTACAGAACCAGGCATAATAATACCCCCCTCTTAATTAGATAATTTTTCTGACATAAAGCTTGTTTTCATACACACGTACCACAAGGACCTTTTCGTTAGCCATGATAAACTCATTATCCGAACAAGCCTCCACGTATGTACCGTCAATATTAATATTGCCAAAGGGCTTAAGGGGCGTTAAGGTTATACCCTCCTTGCCAATGTAGGAACGGAGAGTTTCCTCGTTGTTTTCATCCTCCTTAAGCGTTTCGCTGAGGATAATACGGCTGTCAAAACCGTGTTTTTTGAAATATTCCACAGCAAGATATCCCAGCAGAGCCATTATAGCCGCCTCAGCAACTACAATAAAGGTACCAAATGGAATAAACATAATGGTCAGCACCCCGGAAATAATAATAAATATTATTCCTGTAATACCGAAAAAGCCAAATCCCGGCACAAAAAACTCAGCCAGAAGGCATAATGCACCACATATAAGCAGTACCAATGCGATATATTCCAAAATATCTCCTCCTTCTATTAATTTGATATTTTGATTATATCATACACTCAAACAAATTAACAGCTAAATTTCTTTTTTTAATAAAATCTTAAGTATACCTTAAGGGTACAGCAGGATTACATCAGTTCGGCATAGTCATAGATGTATTTATCACAGTTTAAAATTATTCTGTCCTTGAAATCATCCATACTTTTGTCATAAACGGCATATACTTTGTAGCCCCCGTTTTTTGCCGCGGTAATCGCATTAAAGGCATCTTCAAATACCACGGTATCTTCGATATCGGTGCCAAGCTTTTCCCTTGCCATATCATATATGGCGGCAGAATTTTTATCAAGCCCTGCCTCACTGCACGTCAGCATAAAGTCAAAATAATTATATATATTAAGTCTGACCAAAGCATCGGTTATATATCCTCTTTCCGATGCCGTAACAACACACATGGAAACTCCTTCACTCTTTAACTTTGCAAGGTATTCCTTAACTCCCGATTTTAGCTGAATTTCATACCTGTATTTATCCGCAACCATATCCGATAACCCTTTAATCATCTCATCTACGGTTTTATCAATACCGTATTTTGATATAAGATGCAAACAAGCAGACGCTATGCTCATGGTTATAATTTCATAATCATCCCTGCCGTCTGTTTTTATACCTATGCTTTTTAAATAAACGCTTGCAATATCGTCCCACACAGGCATTGAATCAAGAAGTGTTCCGTCAACATCAAAAATTGCCGCTTTCATTTAAACACCTCGTCAGAAATTGCCCTGAGTTCCTTAGCCGCAGAATAAACATCCTCCGCAGCAAATATTGCGGATACTACGGCAATACCGTCTAAGCCAAGTCCCGCAAGTTCTGCCGTATTTTCCTTTTTGATTCCTCCTATTGCAACCACCGGTATAGTAACCGCACCGGTGATATTGCGGATAACCTCTCTTGAAACGGCAGTTGCATCGGTCTTGGTATCCGTATGGAATACAGCACCCACGCCTATATAATCTGCTCCGCGCCTTTCCGCCGTCAGTGCAGAATCAACCGTATCTGCCGATACTCCTATTATTTTATTGCTGCCAAGAATCATACGTGCACTTTTAAGCTCCATATCACTCTGTCCGATGTGTACCCCGTCAGCATCAATTTCTTTAGCCAAAGCCACATCATCATCAATTACAAAGGGCACTGAGTATTTTGCACACAAAGCCTTAAGCTCCAGTGCAATACTCTTGACCTCGGCATAGGGTGCCTTTTTTTCCCTTAATTGAATAAAAGTAGCTCCGCCCTTTATGGCATCCTCAACCGCACTTGCCAAAGTCTGACCTTCCTTAAGCCAAGCCCTGTCGGTAACCGCATAAAGGCGCATTGCCTCTCTGTTCACCTTCATTATGTCAACCTCCGTTACTGTGACAGAGCCCCTGCCCTGTCAACAATTTGCTTAACACTTTGCTTGCTTACAAGCATATCATACTCTCCGTCTTTACCCACAGAATAGAAATTGTCGTTAAATGTGTAAAATTCCGTTGTTTCCACAGTTCCGTCCAAAAGGGTATAGGTCAGCGTTACAGCAGGTTCACCGTTCTTTTGAGTATGCTCTCCAATCTGGTCAAAACTGAGACCTACCAAAAGCTCATAAAAATCGGCAAAATCATCGCCCTCAACAGTTTTGCCGTTAAGTATGGCAAGCCTGTTGTCCTGCACAGCTCCACTTTCGTCGGTGGTTATCGTATTTTCTCCATCTTCCCTGAACTCAAGGTTAACTGTACCAAACTCGGAAACCATATCAACCCTGCTGACATCGGAACGGGAATGCAGAGCCACAAACTTTTCTATGAAATCGGTAATAGTATAGTTATCAAAGGGCTCCAAAAGACTTGCATCCATCGTAAATACGGAAACACTGTCATCAACCATAACATACACATTACCGTCTCCCGCATCATTGCCCGCTTTAATCTCAAGAGAACCGCTGTTATCCCTGAGACGCACCGTAAGCCTTGGCACATCCAAACCGTACCGGGCATAATCCGTAGGCTGCGCATCCACAACATCACCCAGAGTAATGCTTGAACAGGTACTTAATAATGAGCTTTCCAGATTATAAGGATATACAGACGCACCCTCCAAAGGTCTTTCCATAGTTAAGGTTGCAAGTCCATACTGTGCAAGATTGGTATTTGCGTTTGAATTTTCCTCATCATAGTAAAGCAGCAGCTCGCTTTCGTTATTGCGCAAAACCTCAATATAGGTTACATAGTTAGGCTTAATTGAAGCTATATTCTTATCCACAAGATTATTTATTGTATACAACATACGAGCGCCTACAACTGCGTCCACAAGATAAACGCCTTCGGCATCCGAACTTTCCAGATAATAATACTGCTTGTCGGCGGTAAGGGAACCCAGCTTTAGCGTAACCGAGCTTCCATCGTCATAGGTTGCCGTACCCACAGCAAGAGGGTTGTCCAAGCCGTATTTCTCCGGCTCATTTTCCGCACCCTCTATTTTATTATCGGAATACAGTCCTATAAAAATACTTGCAAGGCTTGCGGTATTGCTCATATTAATATCCACGTTTTCATAGCCTTCCACTGTATATCCGTCTTCACTGTATTTAAGTGAAAGGGTATTATCTCCGGAATTGATTGCCACATCACGCAGACTTTCAGCCTCACGGTCACAGAGTGTATATTCACCTGTATTAACCAGTGACGTATCCGAGGTCTGTTCGGTGGTAGGCTCTGTTCCGTCACCGTTTTCACCGCTGCTGCTACTGCTGTAGGCATAAATACCCAGCAAAGCCGCAAGTAACACAATACCTCCCAAAAGGGGAAATAACTTCTTTTTCATTAACCGTTTCTCCTTTTTAACCATACTGCAAAGCCGGCAAGGAACAGTACACCTGGTATTACCGCCCAGCTGATGATCTGTATCTTTGTCCTGTCTCCGTCGTCGATTACAAGAGTTTCACTTGTTAAGCTCTTGGATCTGATGCTGATTGACGAAGAATCCTCATCAAGCCATTTAACGGAATCCATAATAAATGTAGCACCGCTGCCGTTTACCAAGCTGTCATAATCTGATAAAAGCATATAGAAACAACCGGATACAACTACCTTGGTTGTATGACTGGTATCTGTATAGCTGGAATCGGTTATAGCATAGGCAAGGCTGAAAGGACCCGATTCATCCCCCGCTTCTTTATTCATTGACTGACCGCCGTCGGACTTTACAAATGAAGTATCGTCAGTGGTAATAAGAGGTTCTATAACAAGACCCTGCCTTTGGATATCCGTTTCCCTTAGAGCCTGAGACATATAGGCAAGCAGATTATATCCGTTGTCAAGTATATTTTGAGTTATCTCGTGCTGCTCAGCATTAGGCATAACAGCAACGGGATACATAATATAGTTTGACTCGTTGCTTTCCATTACATAACCGGATACGGGTTCAACACCGTAATCAGCCATAATTGAACAGAGATTAGGGAACTGATCGGCACTTAAGGAAGTAATAACTATAATTGCACGTCCGTCGTTTGTAAGATAGTCTTTAACCTTTTGAGCCTCTTCAGCGGAATAATCACGTGTACATGGGGTAATAAAAAGCATTGTACAGTCATCGGGAATATCATTTTCAAGAAGATTAAGGCTTTCCGCAGAGTAATTATTAAGCCTGAGTTCCTGTGAAATACCGGTAAACTGAGAATGTTCCATCTCACCGTGTCCCGTTATAAAATAAATTACGGGATTTGTCTCAGCAGTTACATATTGTATGGCACTGGTTATATTTTCCTCAATGCTTAAGTTTCCGGAACCGTCATAATAATCGGAGTAAGATATAACCTTATATTTTTCCCCGCTTTCAACAATAATGCTGTTTTGGTCAACGGTAATTTCCTCCGTTGTATAATTGTTTGCAAAATCAGGGTACAAATACAAATCCCTGTTTTCTATATTAATAGACCTGTCGGCAAGCCTGTACTGGTCAAGGACCTGTTCAACCCTTCCTACTATGGCATCACTGTCTCTTGTGCTGAAAAGGGTATATATGTTTATTTCCTCATCGGTTTCATCAAGCAGCTGCTTTGTTTCATCGGATAAGGAAAAAACACTGTCCTCACTTAAATCAATTTTATAATCAAACTCACCTGCAACAAGGTTTACCGCCACCAGAATTGCCAGTATCACCAAAGTAATTACGGTAGAATATGTGCCGTATTTAAATCGTTTATCATTAAATATTTTTTTCATTTATCCTTACCTCCGCTTAGCTCCATCTTCTTTTTTCAATCACGTTTACGGTTAAGTACAAGAATGCCGCAGCAAAGGTAAAATAATATATTACATCCGACAAGCCGAAAACTCCCATATAAAAGTTTTCAAATCTGTTTAAAACAGAAAGCCAACCAAGCACCCTTATAATCGTGCTGTCGAAAAGCGAAGGGACAAACACAAATGCAATTCCCAGCAGCGCATAGCAAACCACACCTATAAGCAGAGTTCCCGCAAGACTTTTAGTACTGTTGTATAAAACCGCAAGAATTACAAAAATAATTACCGCTACAAATATTAAGGATGGTATCCTTGTAATGGGCGCATTAGTCGCTATGCTATCCATCATAAGCAGTAAAAAGAGGGCAGCAAATGTACCTGCCGCGGCTACTATCTGATTATCCGTAAGCACAGATACAAAAAGACCCACGCTGATAAGACAGGAACCCATAAGAAAATAGCCTGTTACCACGCCTACCAGACCTCTTACATTTATTTCACCATATCTGCTTAATATATAAGGAAAGATCATTGTAACAGCTATTCCTATCAGAAACAAGAAGATTGCCGCAAGGAATTTGCCCAATACTATATCCGTTACCTTAAGGGGAGAGGTATAAAGCAGCTGATCCGTTTTCTGCCTTGCCTCCTCGGCAAAAAGCCTCATTGTAAGCACAGGCACAAGTATAAGAAACATAATCATAGTGCCTACGAGAGTATTGCTGTAATCAGCACTGTAGGCAGCCACATTCTGAGAAACGAAGAAGTATCCCGTAA
>CALWRD010000100.1 GCA_944383875.1 uncultured Clostridia bacterium
ATGTTTCATTACTATGGTATTGAAAGTGCAATAGAAAAGGCTTTACATAGACGTATATGGCTTAAAAGCGGTGGTTACATCGTTATAGATTACACAGAAGCAATGAATGTAATTGATGTAAACAGCGGCAAAATGACGGGCAAGCACCTAAAGGACTTTGCTCTTAAAGTTAATCTTGAAGCTGCTGAGGAGGCTGCTCGGCAAATACGACTGAGAAACCTTACGGGAATGATAATCATTGATTTTATTGATATGGACAGCCAAGAGGATATAGAACGTGTTTCAAAACGTCTTAAGGAATGCATAGCAAAAGACAGGATCACAACTTCCCTTGTGGGTATGACAAGTCTTGGACTTATGCAGCTTACAAGGAAAAAGGTTGGGTTGCCTCTTCACAAAATACTTCTGTGCAGCTGCGGTGCATGTACAGGTACAGGTATGGTGGAAAATGAATTTTATGTTGTTGAAAAACTACTGAATGAGGTTGCGGATATTTTTGCGCAGACAATTTATACAAGTGTCCTGATTAGTGGCAGCCATTTGCTTATATCAGCGCTTAAAAAAAATAAAAAACATATTAAAGATGTTGAAGATAGATTTGAGAAAGTCATTAACCTTGAGGAAATAAGTACAGCCAAGCCTTATTATTATAAAATAGAAAAAAAGATACACTGATAAAATATGTTTAAAAACAACAAACACGGTACCAAAAAATATAAATGCGCTATTGAAAACGTACAAGACCTATGGTATAATATTCTTATAGAAATTATGTCTATATACATAATTAATTTTTTAATCAAGGAGGATTATTCCAATGAGCAAAATTGTAACAATGGGTGAGATTATGCTTAGACTTTCTACACCTAACAACGAGAAGTTTATTCAGGCAGATGAGTTTGATATCAACTATGGCGGCGGTGAAGCTAACGTAGCTGTTTCTTTAGCAAACTATGGTCATGATGCGGAATTTGTAACAGCTGTACCTGATAACCCTATCGGTGAATGTGCTGTTGCTGCCCTCAGAAAGTATAATGTAGGTACAAAGAACATCGTAAGAAGTGGTGAAAGACTTGGTATCTACTATCTTGAAACAGGCGCATCAATGAGAGCTTCAAACGTTGTATATGACAGAGCTCATTCTTCCATTTCTACAGCTACTGCTGATCAGTTTGATTTCGATGCAATTTTCGATGGTGCTGATTGGTTCCATTTCACAGGTATTACTCCTGCTGTTTCCGATGCTGCTGCCGAGCTTACAGAGGCTGCTCTTAAGGCTGCTAAGGCTAAGGGTGTTACAGTTTCCTGTGACCTTAACTTCCGTAAGAAGCTTTGGTCTTCAGAAAAGGCTCAGAAGGTTATGACTAACCTTATGCAGTATGTTGATGTTTGCATCGGTAATGAAGAGGATGCTGAAAAGGTACTTGGCTTTAAGCCCGGTGAAACTGACGTTACAAGCGGTGAGCTTGAAATGGCAGGCTATCAGGACATCTTTAATCAGATGTGTGACAAGTTTGGCTTTAAGTATGTTATCAGCTCACTCAGAGAGAGTTTCTCAGCTTCTCACAACGGTTGGTCAGCTTGTATTATGGACGGTGCTACAAGAGAATTCTATCGTTCAAGAAGATACGAGATCAACCCTATTGTTGACCGTGTAGGCGGCGGTGATTCTTTTGCAGGTGGTCTTATCTGCGGACTTCTTGACCATCCGGGTGATATGAAGGCTGCTATTGAGTTTGCTGTAGCTGCTTCTGCTCTTAAGCATATTATCCCAGGTGACTTCAACCTCGTTACACGTGCTGATGTTGAAAATCTTGCAGGTGGCGACGGTTCCGGTCGTGTACAGAGATAATTAAAAATTAATTATGGTTAAAGGCTGAAGGCTGTGCTTTTCAGCCTTTAATTTTAATCTTGGCAGATAACTTATTAATAATTATGCTATATATTAAAAAATTAATCAAGAACAAACACACTGCTATATATTATTTTAGTATTGGAGGAGTAAATTTATGAAATTGGAAACAAGGTATTCAAATCATTTTGATGATGTTAAGCATTATGACACCGAAACATTAAGAAAGCATTTTCTTGTGGAGAACGTTTTTGTACCCGGTGAAATGAAGCTTGTATACAGCCATAATGACAGAATTATTTTTGGTGGTATTATGCCCACTACAGAAGCGCTTAAGCTTGAGGGGAGCAAGGAGCTTGCTGCTACATATTTCCTTGAAAGACGCGAACTTGGCGTAATCAATATCGGCGGCGACGGTTTTGTTAATGTAGATGGCAAGGAGTATCCTGTTAACCACTATGATGCTATTTATGTAGGTATGGGGGTAAAAGAAATTTCCTTTACAGCCAAGGATGCAGCTAATCCACCAAAGTTTTATATGAATTCAGGTACAGCACACAAGAGCTATCCCACAGTTCTTATTTCATACGATGATGCAAACCATAAACCACTGGGTTCACTTGAAGATTGTAACAAGAGAACAATTAACCAGTATATTCATGATGAGGTTTTTGCAAGACTTTCTGCAAGGGACGGCGTAGAGTACGGCAGTTGCCAGCTTGCTATGGGTCTTACCAAACTTGATCCGGGTTCAAACTGGAACACTATGCCATGTCATACACATGAAAGACGTATGGAAGTTTATCTCTACTTTGATATGGATGATGATAATGTAGTATTCCATATGATGGGTAAGCCTGATGAAACAAGACATCTTGTTATGAAGAACGAATCAGCTGTAATTTCTCCAAGCTGGTCTATTCACAGCGGTGTTGGCACCAAGGCATACACCTTTATCTGGGGTATGGTTGGTGAGAACAAGGATTACGATGATCAGGACTTCCTTAAGACAAGTGAACTTAAGTAATCCGAGTTATAACGGACATAATATTTGAATAATATTTAATTCAAAATAAATGTTGGGGTGTAAAGCCTCAACATTTATTTTTTTAGGGAAAAACCTTAGAAATACAGTTCAAACCATATTAAAAAGTACACAGGAAATGTACATATATTATGTATAAACAAACAGGTCGATAAAGCAGAAAGAATAATAAAAATAATTATATAAAATATAATATAAACATTTGATTGTAAAAACATTAAAATAAATTTGTTGCTTTAAAAATCCCCCGTCGGTCAATTAAGAGTTGATATTTATTCTTGATTGTCTGATGGGGATTTTTATGAAATATATGAAATTAACTTCATATTTCTGTTGACACAGGGATGATTATATGATAATATGAAGTTAACTTCATAAGAAGCACGCTTCATATTTATAGGGGGAAAGCTTATGAAAACAAGGGTAAAAGAATTACGAACCGCAGCCAAAATGACGCAGCAGCAACTGGCTGATCTGGTTCATGTTTCCTCAAGGACCATTATTTCCATAGAGAAGGGACAGTATAATCCTTCCCTTATGTTAGCGTATAGAATGGCAGAAGTGTTTGGAGTAACCGTGGAGGATTTGTGTTGTCTGAAAGAAAATAAGGAAGTGGAGGATAAGCAGTATGAAGATCTATAATAAAAAGGAATTTATTTCCGGTGCTTTCATGGGAGCTTTAGGCTTATTAAATCTGATATTAAGCATTATAAGACAAGATTTAGATATAAATTCAATCATCTTGATAGTGGTATTATTTGTACTGGGCTTTGGTACAATCATGCGAAGTATATCACAGAGGATGGCTAAGGAGGATAAGCTGGAGGAACTAGACGAAAGAAATCGCTTGATTACGATGAAATCAAAAAGTAAATCCTTCCGGATTACGCAGATTATATCGTTTATGCTTATGATTGTTCTACTGGTAATTGGAAAGGTGTCCGGTTACGAAGGGTTTATTGCTATGGGAGTAGGATTGGCATTTGCCTTTACTATTTCAATGTTCGCAGAAATTTTTACTTATATGTATTATGAATCTAAGAACTAGGAGGACTTGCTATATGAAACAGCCACAAAGACCTGTAAAAGACGAACGTGATGAACAAATAGATACACATTCAAAAAGTGAAGCATTGGATTTTATGATAGCTGCCACACAGATTTTGACGATTATGTGCCTTATAAAAGGAAATCCCGCATGGAAGGGCAGCCTTGCTTTATTGTTTATCGGAGGAGCTGCCAGACTGTTTTACAAATATGATAAATATGAGGAAAAGCCATATATTCAAGTTGGTATTATATTAGGGCTAATTGGTATAGCTTTATTTATATGGTTTGGATTTGCCGGATAAATGTTCATTTTGGCGTACAGGAAATTGTGTGGTTACAAACTTAAAATTCCTATTAAATATAAGTTTTTTAACAATCTGTATAAATATACAATATATCGAGTTTGAGGTGATTTTATGGCTATTAAAAGTGTGTCTATACGCATAGAAGAAGAAATGTTAAAAAAACTTAGTTATGTGGCAGACTATGAGGGCAGGTCTGTGAATAGTCATGTACTTGTGCTGATTCGTGAAAATATTAAAGCATTTGAAGAGAAAAATGGTGTTATAGATGGCAGTATCAGTGCGGATGTAAATGTTAAGCCTACACGAAAGTAAGAACTTATTACACAAAAAGATTTTTGCATGGATATAAGTAAAAATATAATGACAAATTTTAAAAATTGTTATGTAATTAAGGGAAATTAACTGTAATAATGTTGATTTATCAAAGGGGAATTTGCAATGGATTATTATATAATGAGCGGTGATAATATTGTGGCAAAGTGGGTAAATGAAAAGCTGGAAATAATGAATGAGAAATTATGCCCTCTTTATTTACTGAACAGGTGTGATTTCAGGAGTTGGGTAACAAACAGGGGATTATGCTTAAACAGAATAAATGCAAGAATACTTAAGGAAACCCTGCATCTTAAATACATCAATCAAATGGGTGTTGCTTTAAGGGTAAATGCCGCAAAGATTACCGACAATTACTGGGTTAAGCCCCTTGACAGTGATTTATGTTATAAGGATACCAGATTCAAGGATGATAAATTTTCGGATCTTGCATTCAAAGGTGAGTTTGGAAAGTTTGATCCGAATGGTGATTACTCAAAGGCAAGGACTCCGGAGTTGACCAATACGGGATTTAATGAAAAGTGCTGGAAGCGTATTAAAGGGGAATGGTGGCTGCAAAAACGTGTCAGTGATAATGAAAGATTTTCAGAGATGTTTGCAAGTGAGTTGGGAGAAATTATGGGTATACCTACAGCCCGATGCATTAAAGGCAAGGGTTGTATAAAGTCAAAGGATTTTACCCAAAATGCATCTGTTAATTATGAGCCTGCATACAGTTTTATTGACGAAAGCATGAATTATATTGATGTTATCAGCAGACTTGATAAGTTAGCTCCCCATTTGATACCTGATTATATAAGGATGCTTGTTCTTGATGCCCTGATTGATAACAGATGCAGAGATACATCTTCCTTTGGTATTTTAAGAGATACCACAGATGGACATATTATTTCTTTTGCGCCTCTGTTTAATCATAATGAAACTCTTATTGCGGCAGGCTATCCGGAAAGAGTTGACAGGAGCGGAGACAGGCTTGTAAAAAAGGTTAATGCACTTTTCAAGTATGATAGGTCATTAAGGCGATATATACCGGAACTGTTGGAAGAAGATCTGTTTGAAGTGTTCAACAGAGTGGGTATAAGAGTAAGGAAAAAGCTTGTACTTCCATATGTATTAAACGCTTATATAAGGATAGTTACCGGTAAGGATATGGGATTTTTCTGTTCTTTGTATGGTGAACTTGACAGGTCAATTTAAAATATATGTTATAATTGCTTAAGAGCGGTACAGGACTTATTTTTTCTGCGCCGCTCTTTTTTGTTGAGGTATGTTAAGCAGCAGTGGCAAAACGGCTTAAAATTTTAACTGTAATTAAGACCGTTGTAGCTGCCGTTTTTAAAAGAATAGGAATTGTATATTCTGCGGCGGCGTGGTCGACGATACATAAATATATTATTTAATATAAGTGCTTCCACCAATGATTTTAACAGAAGATTTCTGTCCCAACCGCCGTTTATCTGTTTTGCATTTACTTCAAGTCGAATTTCATCAATGTCATCCATATGTTCTGCTGCCAAATCAAGTACCTGTGATACAAGCTGTGCAAGGGTTTCACGGCTTATTCCATCTTCATCGTATATTGGGCTGTCGTTATAGTCATAATTATCGAGGACTTCGAGCACAAAGGGCAGTAAAATTGTGTTAAGCTCGGAATAAAGGGCTTTTATCAGCTTAATATCGTTAAAATATGATTCATCATCCGTTGATGAGGAAGGCATAGTGGTACTGTTGCCCTCATCGCTGTCATATAGCGGTATATTTTCCGGTGTTTCCTGAATTATGACAGATTTATATAATTTCTTTTCCGACACAGTCGGTGATTGAACAATATGAAAGTTCATTTTTAACCTCCGATTTTTTGTTATACTGCAATTTATTCCAAAGCTGTAAAAAGGTTACTTGCTCCCCTATCGGAGGATATAGTATAATAAACTTACGGAGGTTTTAAATATGAAAGCTTTGATAATAAACGGTTCTCCAAACAAAAACGGAGAAACCGTAAGTATGATTAATTATATATTAAGTAAATATAGCGGAGAATACAAGATTGTTAATACGTATTATGTTTCTGTAAGTCCATGTACTGACTGTAGGGCTTGCAGTACAGAGGATAAATGTGCTATTGACGATGATATGACCGAAATATATGAGTATATGCGGATATGTGACAGGATAATATTTGCATCTCCTCTTTATTTTTCGCAGTTTACGGGTTCATTTTTAAGTTTAATGTCCAGAATACAGCTGTTTTGTTCACGAAAATATATAAGAAATATGGATAATAATTTAAAAGAAAAGAAAGGGTTAATTCTTTTAAACGGTGGAGGAAGCACTGTAAATACAACGGGAGTAGAACAATGCGGAAGAATACTTATGAAAGAGATGAATGTAAGTGAATATAAAACCGTTTGTTATGTAGGTACGGATAAACGATCTGTGCTTGAAGATAAAAAAACTGTTGATGAGCTTGAAAAAGCGGCGAATTTTTTTAATGAAACATAATAAATCTGTATTTATTAAAAAATATAGCAAATAATCAGAGGAATTTACTGTTTTTTTATTATATTATAGACGATAAGGAGGCGGTAATATTGCAATCTGAAAAAAAACTGGGAGTAAAACTCTCAGCAAAAGACAAAAAATTCAGAGAGTTTGCATTAAACGGCAATATGTGGCATGTTGTCCTGAGCGTGTGTATGCCGTTGGCAGTATATCAAATAGTAAATCATGTCTTTACTATATTGGATACCATGATGGCTTCTCACATAAGTGCTCAAGCTGTTTCTGCGGTTGCATATCTTTCGCAAATACAGAGTATGATCTCCGCTTTGGGTATGGGTCTGGCGGCAGGCAGCAGCCTTAAGATAAGTGAGGCTTACGGTGCTGGTAAGTATGAGGTGGTAAAAAAACGGCTTAGTTCACTTATAGCAATATGTTTTGCCATAGGTATGGCAGTTATTTTGCTTATGCCCTTTGTACCGGTATTTTTACGGGTATCGGGAACGCCGGAGGATTTTATTTCTATCGGGGCAAGGTATTTTGTAATAAGTCTTGCAGCAACGGTGGTAGGCTTTTTCAACAATGTTTATATTGCAATCGAGCGGGCAAGAGGCAATTCAAAAAGAATAATGTATCTTAACATGGGCATTATCGTGTTAAAGCTAAGTATAACCGCTGTTTTTATATATATTTTAAATGCTGGTGTGACTATGATAGCTGTAGCTACTTTGATTTCTCAAAGTGCTCTGTTCTGCATTGCAGTCAAAAATCTTTCGGGCAAAGAGAATGTATTTGGATTTAATTTTAATGCAATTACAATGAAAAGGGATATAGTGCTGCCCATGCTGAGTATTTCTTTTCCCGTTATGGTTGAAAAGGTAGCATTTGCTCTGGGAAAAACCGTTGTTAATGCTATGAGTAAGGAGTACGGTCAATTAACTGTTGGTGCCCTCGGTATATCAAACAATATCTGTGGTGCCGTTACAACAATACATAACGGTTTTCAGGATGGTACAGCAGCTGTTATAAGCCAAAATATGGGTGCCGGCAAAATCGACAGAAGCATTGATGCTTTCAAAAAAGCTTTGATTATTAACTGCTTGTGGGGTTTTATCGGATGGGTACTTCTTATGATTTTCAGGGACCCAATAAGCTTTATCTTTGCATACAGTAAAGAGGGGCTTAATGAAAGTTTCAGGCAGACTATTCTTAAAGTATTTATGTATGATGCTTTTGGGGGCTGTGTTCCTTTGGGAATAAATGCAGCTGTCATGAGTTTGCTTTTTGGTTTTGGTTATACAAAAATTTCAATGATAATTAATTTTTCAAGGGTCTTTGTATTTAGGATACCGGTGCTTTGGGCTTTGCAGAATTTCTCATCACTTGGCAGTGAAAGTGTTGGTATCGTTATGATGGTCAGTAATATATTGGTGGCGGTTATGTCCTCAATAATCGGTATATTTGTACTCAGATATATTATAAAAAATAAAGATAAATTCGGAGGTGTTGACAATGCACAAGCTGCACTTTGAAAAAATATACAGTACAGAAGCGGGAAAAGAGCCCTGCTCCTTTGCGATTCCGTTAAAATCCGGTGAACTTTATAGCTGTGAAGGTGTAAGAGTATATAATGAAAAGGGAACAGAAGTGCCGACACAGGCAAAGGTTACCGCATACTACGGAGATGGAAGCATCAAATGGTTATTTGTAAGATTTATGGCAGAATTGCCCCCAAGGAAGGCTGTTGACTATACTTTAGAGTTAAATGCCACGGCAAAAAAGAAGTTTGACTTAATAAAAACAGGAGATAATTTCGTAGATACCGGAGCCATTGCATTTGAACTGTCAAATGAGTACAATACATTGTTTGAAAGTATTTCTTATAACGGAAATACTTTTGGAAGTGATTATATTTCCGCACCGATACTGACTGATGGCTTTAACAATACCTATGATTTTAAAATAAATGATTGGGAACAAGTTGAAAACGGCGAAGTTTGTGCAATTTTTAAAGCGAAAGCATCTCATATATTAAAAGGTAAAGATGTGTATCAAGGAGAGATAAAGATCTACTGCTATAAGGACTTGTCACGTATTGAACTTGCTTACAGACTTATTAATACCACTGAAGATGAACTGAAAATTAAAAGTCTGGAAATTAAACACAATAAACTTTATGAAATCAACAGAAGATGTGCCACCGGTATATCTAACTATGCCACCAGATACAATATCAGCAGGGATGGCAGTGAGGTAAGTGAAGTAATTGATGCCAATCTGCTTATATATGAAGCAAATGAGCATAATGCAGAGGTATTTTACGGAACTTTCTTTGCTGACTGTACAGATGAAGAATCGGGACTCTGCGCTACAATATATCAGGCACAGCAGAATTATCCAAAGGCTGTTTGTGCTGACAAAAACGGACTTACGGTTAAGCTTGTACCTGAGGGTGTGGGTAAAATTGTTATGCAGGGCGGTATGGCAAGAGAGCAGAAGATTTTATTGGATTTTCACAAGCCTTTTGAAGAGTTATCAGTTTTAAATGATATAAGCATACGATACCAGATGCCAAACAAACCTATGTTAGATCCTGCCGTTTTTAAAGAAAGCGGAGTGTTTGAAGATATTTTTACTGATGATAAGCTTGTTGAACTGGAAATGTTTTTGCAGGAAAGAGCGGATGAACATACACGTTGTTACGGTATGCTTAACTGGGGAGATTCTCCGGATCAAGGCTATACATCTCAGGGAAGAGGAAACGGAGAGCCTGTCTGGACTAACAATGAGTATGATTACAGTCATGCATGTACTTTGCTTTATGTAAAGACAGGGGTGCGGCGCTTCCTTGATTATATGCTTGTCAGCACAAGGCACTGGCTTGATGTGGATATATGCCATTACAGCAGTAATCCACTGCATCTTCATGGGCAATGGGAACATACTAACGGTCACAGTAAAAACGGAAAGGTTGAATGCAGCCATCAATGGGTGGAAGGGCTTTTGGATTATTACCATTTTACAGGAGATAAAGACGCTTATGATGCAGCTGTTGAAATAGGTAAAAATGATTTAAGACTCCTTGAAACTCCCCAGTTTCAAAACAGAGGTGAAATAAATGCAAGGGAAACAGGTTGGGCTATGCGAACTCTGGTTGCCCTTTACAGAGAAACAGGAGATGAAAAGTGGCTTGAAAAATGTGACTGGATTGTTTCCCATTTTGAGGACTGGGAAAACAAATACGGGCTTTGGCTTTCTCCTTATACGGACAATACGGAAATACGTGTTGTATTTATGATTTCCGTTGCTATTGGCAGTCTTATGCGCTATTATAGGGTGAGACCACAACAAAAAGTAAAGGATATGATACTTAGAGCTGTGGATGATTTAATGGAAAATGCAAGGCTTGATAATGGGCTTTTCTACTATAAGGAACTGCCCAGTTTAAAGCGATTTGGCAACAATCCTATCATTATGGAAGCACTTGCGATTGCTTATGAACTTACGGGTGACACAAAGTATCTGGAAGCGGGTATCCCTACACTCAAGTTTGTTATGAGCAGAAAGACCGGCGGCAAGGGCGGAAGTAAATTTGAAGTAGGGGATACTGTTATGAGTAACGGTCCGGGCACGAAAGGTTTTGCACAGCTTATGATTCCTGTTGCAACATACTATACAGCGTGCATGCGTGCAGGTATTTTAAAACCTGATATGGTGACAGAATAAATATTGGGTGGACAAATAAATAATTAAGTGCTATTATTTACTTATAGTAAATTTTGGAGGAAATTTATTATGCAAAAGATAGTGGTTGCTATTGATGGCAGCGGCGATTATATGGATGTAACCTCGGCTTTGTCATCCGTTGAAAGCGGTGTAACAACCGTAATTTACATAAAAAACGGCATATATAATGAAAAACTTATTATAGATAAGCCTAATATAATATTTGTTGGTGAAGATAAGGAAAAAACTGTGCTGAGATATTGCGACGGAGCAAATATGACGGATGAAAACGGTCAGCCTATGGGTACGTTTAAGACGGCGTCGGTGCATGTTATGCCACAAGCAGAAGGTTTTGAAGCATATAATCTTACCATTGAAAACGGAGCGGGACTTGGCAGTGTTGTAGGACAAGCAGTGGCACTGTACTTGGACTGTGACAAGGCTGTTATAGATAATTGCCGCCTTGTTGCAAAACAGGATACCTTACTTACAGGTCCGATTTTTTCTGATATTGAAAAGGATCCGTACATTCTTAACAGACAGCTTTTTAAAGATTGCTACATTGAAGGTGATGTGGATTTTATTTTTGGCGGTGCCGTAGCTGTATTTGAAAATTGTACGGTTTATGCACTTAAAAGACCGAAAGAATTGTCATGCTATTTAACTGCTGCTTGTACATCCAAACAGCTTAAGTATGGATATGTATTTAAAGATTGTCTACTCACAGGATCTGCAGATGAGGGTACGGTTTATCTGGGCAGACCTTGGAGAGAATATGCCAATACTGTTTTTATTAACTGCGAGATGGACAAGTGTATTCGCAGAGAAGGCTTTTCAAAATGGAATGATACCGACAGACATAAGACAGCAAGATATGCACAATACGGCAGCAAAGGTGTCGGGTTTGATGAAAGCTGCCTTGCAGACTGGAGCAAAACACTTACATTAAATGAAGCGGAAGAATACAGCATTTCAAACGTATTTGAGGGATGGATGCCGGAAATTAAAAATTATAAGGAGCTTATTTGATGTATACAGACAGTGAGATTAGCGGAGAAAATTTTTTACTTAACCTTTGTAAAAAGGCAGGTAAGAAATGTGCTTTTGATGCAAAAGATAAAGATAGTTTTGCATTATGGAAAAAAAACACAAGGGAAAGCCTTTATGACTGCTTGGGCTATTACATGATAAAAGGCGATAACTCAGCGGCGAAACTTGTATCCAGAGAAACATTTTTCGATTA
>CALWRD010000101.1 GCA_944383875.1 uncultured Clostridia bacterium
TCGGTTAAGGGCAAATTGAAGGGTTTCAGCTGAATAAAGCTCTGTTCCGTCACTGTCGGTATAATCCGAAGTCAAATCGGGATAAAGAATTTTGCCGACGCCGTTTAAGGAATAAAACATCTGAGTAAGCTGTGCACCTGTTTCATCCTCATAGGTTCGCTGTTGCATATCACCTATTTTAATAAGAGAAAACTCTACATTATTGACATTGGTCTGACCGTCTACGGTAGTCTTATTTAAGGTAATTGAACCTTTTTTACTTAAATCTATAGTAGGTTCGGCGTTTACTGCTGATACGCAGGCTAAAAGTGCAGTCAACAAAATAATTACTGCCGAAAAATACGCTTTTAAATTGTGTATCATTAACATCACCGTCCCGCCTGATTTTTGTTTGGAACTGCCATACATATTTTCATATATACAGCAGTCCCAAAACATCAATTTATATTATGGAAAGAATTCCGCTGTTAAGCGGTTTTCTTCTTGCCAAGAGTAACAAGGAGAACACCTGCCACACCGATAAGTGCCATACCGCCTACAGTGTAAATCCATGTACCGGAACCACCTGTAAGAGGTAAGGTGAAAATGGACTGTGTTTCATTGTTTACTGTAATGTTCTGATTACCGTCAGCAACAGTAATTGTAATCGGATCCTTGAGTAAGCTGTATCCATCAGAAGTCTGTATCTCGGTAAGTGTGTAAGTACCGTTCTTAAGACCGTGAATTGTTAAAGTACCGTTTGTACTCTCGTTGACAGCTGCGCAAGTAAATTGGGCATCGGCAGCTGCTGTAGCTGCAGTCAACTTATCATTAATTGTATAACTGCCTCCCGTTGCTGTAACAATTGCCTTATAAACATTATGATCGGCATCCTCAAGTTCGAAAATAACATCTGTAGGAACCGGAGTCTCGCTGCCATCTGCAAATGTCTTTGTAAGTACGATGTCATATGTAGTTACCACTGCATCGTCGGAATATGTTTCCACATTAGGATCATTTGAATGCCTAACCGTAAGGGTCGCCTCATTTGTGTTGTTTGAAGTATCACCTGTAACAACCACATCAGAATTTAAGTGCGCCTTGTACTCAACAGTAAATTCACTGTTAGCTGTTATTGCATTAAGTTTGGTAAGACCATCCCCTGTCAATGTAACTGTAAAGGTTCTTCCTCCCTCTGTATAAGTAAGGGTATAATCTGTATCTTTAGTCAGTGCAGTATCGCCAAGCTTAACTACCAGATCATCAAGCTGATTAATTGTAGTTCCGTCAGTATTGTTGCTCTCACCGTAATCAATACCCATCTCAGCCGCATCAGTAACGGAAAACTCCGAATAACCTTGAGAACCTGCACTTACAGTGGGAAAAACATCAATACTTATTTTGTAAAAATATGTTTCGCCTATTGAAGCATTAGCCTTTACCGTTTCAGTTATACTACCATCTGTATCTGCGGCATAAGCAGTTTTTTCCAAAAGCTCATTTTCCAAAAGGTTCTTTGCATTAAGCTCAATATCAGTAATCCACTCGGTACCCTCTGCACTTGTCTGTGGCAAAGCTACAAGAAACGGACCGGTTGCTCTTTCAACGGTTACCGGTTCGCCATCCACAGCTGCGCCTGTAATATCAGTTTCATCTATAAGGTAGATGCCAAATCCGAGCCCTGTAAATTCAGCCTCACCACTTGCGGTTGTCTTATTTGAATCCCATGAACTATTGGCATATGTTCCGTCAGCTTTTAAACTGTCCAAAGCCCTCTGAAGAGTATCCGCCTTGTAAACAGGTGTTTCACCATCTGTATAGTCAGCTGTCATAGCTCCGAAGATTGTGCTTGTATCAACGCCATCAACCAATGAAAAACCAAGCACGGTTGTTCCGTTATCAGTATATTGATGGAATTGGGCAACTTTTTTTATGCTGAATTCAACACCATCAACATCATTACCACTGCCATCTTTCTTTATAACTGTTATTGTTCCGTTATTTCCATCTGTCGGAAATGTAGGCACTGCCCCCACATTAACTACGCATATTGAAAGCATCATAACGATACTTACAACAGCTGCAAACAATCTTCTAAGTGTAGTCTTTTTCATATAAATCACCACTTTCCTTTCCATAAAAAATATTGATTATTTTGTTCCTTAGTAAAGCCTATTACCCGCTGTGCTCCCTCCTTTTAAGCAAAAGTGCTAAGGAAAGATACATCAGACCTACTCCCGAACCCACTGTATACAAAAGGTGGGGTTTCGTGCCTGTAATAGGTACATTAAATACGGTATTATTGGCAACGGTACAGCTGAGGTCAAACCAATAGTAATTGCCTTCCTCATCCCTGTAGTCGTAGCCCTCTGTCTGTGCTGCATCCTTACCCTTCATAAACGGAAGGGTAAGGTCAATAGGTTCCTTAAGCAGTGAATAGCCGGAGGTTGTTGCAACCTCGGTAATACGGTAAACATATTCATCATCAATATAAAGACCGTAGAAATCTATTACACCATCCTTAAATTCAAAAATGCCTATTTCCTTATCTAAAATCAAGGTTCCGTCAGCATCTTTTTTATACCGCTCAAGCTTAACCTTAGCCCAAAGCGGATTACCTTTTACATCAGTTTTTTTAAGGTTAATTGAACCGTAACGCATATACACGGTAATTGCGTTTGTATCCGGGTTATTATTGATTAATACATAGGATGCGCCCCTGTCCCTGTCCCTTGCTGTTCCCTTAAGCATATCAATTAATTTCTGCCTTTGCTCTTCGGTCAATGTAACATTAGCAAGGTCATATTCTATTGAACTGCCGTTTTCATCGGTAATGGTAATTTTAGGTTTGGTTCCGTTTACACCTTTGCTCTCGAGAGCCTCATCCAAATAATCGTTAAAGTAATCCGCCAGATTTTGTGCTGTAAGCGTAGTACCGATAACTCCGGGCATATTTACTATCTTAATGGATTTATTGCGGTAGATGTTATCCTCTTCGTCCATTATTTTAAACTCCAGAGTATAAGTCGTGTCGCTTGCATTGCGCCGGTAGTAAAAATAAATATTGTTTTTGGTTCTATCGGATAACAGGTTAAGTTCCTGCTGATAGTCGGTAATCAGGGTATATCCCGAAATCACCGTTCCCACTACCGACACTCTGCTTGCCTCAGCACTTGTAAGATTGGTATAAAGGGTTTTGGGCTGCATAATAAATACACGGGAATTACCGTAATCTTTAGGCGGGTTATCCCTTGAAAAATACTCTCCTTGGTTGAGTATGCCGTTTTCAACTGCCTCGTCATACTCTATATACCACACTTTGTACTCAACAGAAGTTGCAAGCTCATACTCAAAAATCAGAAAGTACTTAAGAGTTCCATCCTCCTCTACAGTATAAAAACGTTCTTCACCCTCAAAGGCAACCGTAGTTTCGTCCGCAAACTCTGCCTGAGGATTATCGTCCTCATTAAGAATTATTCGTTTAAACTCTGCGTCCGGAAGAAAAGCATACTCTCCGCTTGCACCCATTATCCTAAGCGTATATTCCGGGCTGACTGACAACTCTATACCGGACTGAAGCTGTGTCCTTGTTTCAGAACTTACAAGATAATAAATTGATCCATTAATATGATACTGTGTATATTTTGTTATATCCACACCGAACTGATTTGCGGTTTCCTGTGAAATCATATGCCATATTTCAAGTTGATCAGAATAGGTGCGTTCCCAAGCGGCATAGATGTCAAGATCGGTATAAATGATCTCGGTACCGTAAAGATATCTGCTGGCTTTTTCCCCACTGTAGTAAAACAATCCACTTTCATCACGATATATTCGCCATACCTTACGGTTAAGGTCAATATATACATCACCTTCGCTGTAGGGGGCACGCTCTTCATTAGTAAGTATATCTCTTAAATATACTTTCGTACCCGTTCCTTTATCGGTAAAATAGAACCATCCGTAAAAACTGTAACCCGCAGCCGCAGGATCTTTCGGCTGCTGCATATAATCACTTTCATCAAGCTCCGCTGTGTAGATATTTTCTGTACCTGTAACAAGTGTGACTTGCTTATTCACATAGTCCGGATCCGACGAATTTGCCCACACAAATGTACTGTCCCATTTTCCTTCCGTAAGATGGTAGGTTATGGTATAAGTAGGTGGTATCCACTTTGCATATAGGGTAATGTTTGAATTTGCATTGGTAACCATCTCTGCATTAACTGATGAGAGCTCATCTTCAACACATTCATTATCCAGATACCAGCCGCCAAAGGTCCATGACTTTTCACCACCCGGATTAGGATAGGCAAGCTTATTACCGACAGTTTCTGTAAGGTAATTGCTTATAGATTCATCTGCAAGGTACTTTAGGTTTGTTCCGTACTTGACTTTCAGAGTGTTATTTTCAATGATAAATCCCTGTTTCGCAAGCGATGTTGTCTTTGTTGAATCCCTTAAGTCCGTTATATCCAGATTAAGCAATGTATTTTTTTCATCCACTGTCAAATTATCCAAAGCATACTCTGCATCAACATTATGCAGCGATATTTCATATCTGTCTCTGTCATAGAAAAAATAAATATATCTGTTACTTGATACATACATTTTTCCTCTGCTTGAATAGCCTGTTTTTGCAGGTTGATTTTGATTTTGTACGGTATTTGTCGAATTTTGAAAATTTGATTCAGCAACCGTATAATAAGTATCATTACTTGTATCTTGTACCACACTGTTCAGCATATATGTTGTATATATTTGGCTGCCGCCTTGACTTATATTTGCACCGTTAACAGTATAATCCGGTATTCTGGTTGTACCGTCAAGCGTTTCATAGAGATAATAATAAGTGAAGACAGACGGATTGCTTGCCCAATAAGCAACCATTCTATGGCTTACATCGTTAGCCTGATTTACATCAAACCTATATCCCGCAACGGTTTCCATTGCCGTGCCATCACTTTTCAACAACAAATCATTATTCATAGTCGAATATGAACTAAGAATATTTTTATTCGAACGATTGTAGTAATATTGCGAATTTACATCTGTACCAAATGAAACATAGTCAAGGTTATTATAACTTTCATTTACAGAGAGGCTTCCTCCATTTACCAACCAAAGTTTTGAAATATCAGCTCCGTATTTAGCAATAATATAATATACTGCAACATTATAGCCACTTATAGTATGGTTGGTCGTATATATTCCGTAAGCAGAGTTATCTGAATTGTTAAGAGTATATTTCCTATAATTACCCTTGTTCTCATCCGTAACATCGTTATCACGGACTGTAATTGTCGGAAAATCACTGCTTCCGGTAGTATTGCTCCAGGATGCCCTATCAAAAGCTCCGCCTGTTGCACTTGCAACTTGATATGCGTAATTGTCCCACCAACTATTACTTTGTCTTGCAAGCACAAACTCCAATGTATAGACATTACGACTGTAATATATATTAATTACTGTCGTACCATCAGCACTTATCTCAACAGGTGCAATATCATCGGAACCACCATAGTCTGCTCTGACCAACCCTTCATTGAAAGAGAAAAAGCTCTCCAAAGTATAGTTATCCTGCAAAAATTTCCTGATTTGAAAGTATACCTCGTTATTATTATTTTTATTATCAATAGCCGAAATAATATCATCAACATCTATTGTAGGTGTCATCCCGTCAGCCGGTGCCGTCACATCCACCCTAAAGGATGTCTGAACGGTATAATTGGGGGTATTCGCCTCCTCTATCCAAAGCCTTACATGATAAGATCTTTCAGCTACCGTCCAGTTCATAACCGCATAAGTATTAAATGCAGGCATTGTATCGGGCATTTCACCTCTTTCCCCGATCAAAGCCCCATCAGGACTGATACTGTGATACTCCCATCCGTTAGTGCCTTTACTTGTATCCGGCATATATCCTGCACGGATAACAGTATCCGGATCAGGTACCTTTGCACCATAGGACAAAACTTTACGTTCAAGTGTATTTCCTCCATTGGTAACATAATAAAGATAATACTCAATCCTGTTAAAGAAAATATTAACCGTAGGATTTTTTGTATAAAGCATTGCAATCGCAGTAGTATCCCCGACTACGGAAGAATCCTCTTGATTTTCAGCAGTGTTATCAAGGGTATACATTGCCCAGCGCTTATTTCTGTCTATAGAAAATCCCGTCGTTATTGGATAATCAAACTGTACCTCATCGCCGACATGAAAACCTGTATCTGGAATACCCGGTTGATAATCATCAGCAATTTTATATGCGGAATCCTCACAAGCATAATAAGAAATACTTGTTCCATCATTATTCTTTATCCGATATTCCGTCGTATCTATCGCAGATGTAACGTCCGCCTGATATCTTGTTGCCGTCCATTGCTCTGTATCGGTATTATACTTGATTACATCGTACATATACATCACATAGTGGTCTGCATATACACTGCCGCCCTCATCCCCCAGCATTTCTCCGAAATATCTTACAGTATAGCCTGTTGGCTCAGGTCTGTACTCTATTTCAAAATCAATGTAATATATACCGGTCGCCTGATCCGGGTCATCTGTAACTTCACCATCGACTATAGTGCCATCAGCCTTTTTGAAGGAAGCTTCATTTACATTAATATTTATTTCGTATGTATATTGCTTAGTATCGTTATCATAGGATGTATAGCTTTCTACACCTGTAAGTCCCAGCTTAATTTCTCCACCCTCAACTGTCATAGTTACACCTTCGGCTGAATCAGAGATTATATAAGGCATATAATTGACTATTTCTTCTGCGGTGAAAGTAAATGTTAAAGTTTGCTGCTGAGCAGTACTGTTAAACTCAATAATATGAGAGGTTGAAGGCGCCGCTGTACCTCTTTCCTGATATTGATAACTTACATTTGCAACAAAGGCGTTGGTATTAATACACCTTGGGTAAAAGCTTGTATCAAAGGATATAATATCATGTCCGTATCCTTCATAATACCAGTCTATAAATGTATAGCCGGGATTGAGTTCATTGACCCTTTCAAGCACACCGTCGGCAACCGTAAAATATTTATTGCTGCCCGATTTAAAAGTATAATAGTAACTGTTTTCAGTATAACCGCTTGGTATTCTTGTTACTTCAACCTGCTCATTTTCCAGCGTCACTGCTGCTTTATTGTCATCCCAATCAGTGGCTGAATCCAGCCATGGCATTTGGCTTAAAGTTGACCATAAGATGTAACCGTAATCAATATCAACACTCCAAATAGATCTGCCGCCCTTCTCTTCCAAAAATTCTACTGTGTATTTATTTATTTCCCACACAGCATACAAAGAAATATCAGTGTTTAACTGTATGTCGTCCTTATCCACGTATACAACCTCGCCGTTTTCGGAAGTTGCCCAGCCCATAAGGGTGTAACCTTCGTAAGTTACGGTGGGCAGAGTTATCATCCCCGCATCATTTGTATTCCTGTAATATCTGCCGTCAGAGTCCTTCTGCCAACCATCTCCGCTGATTTCACCGCCATTAAGCACTGCCGTAACTTTGTAAGGCGGTACGCCATCACTGTTAATAACAGGAATTTCGGCTGATCCTGTCGTTACGATATCCTGCGCCGAACCGGAAGATACAACGTCCTCAATTTGAATATCGGTTAATACATCACTCGGTGTTTCCGTATCCTCTTCCGTCAGTGCATAAGACGTATCAACCCTGTCATTTTCATCGTCCTCAGATATATTATTGTGTACATCCCTTTCACTGTCCTGCGTCTCACCCGCAACATTAGCCTGACCGGAAGCAATCACGTCGTCACCTTGACAAATTTCATTCGTCGCTCCCAAAATCCGATCCTTATTTTTTTCCTGCTCAGCTTCATCATAGGCATCACCGGAAACTATTTCGTCCATACTGTTTTGCAGGGCTCTGGCAAAGGTTGAAAGGTTATCCCCATTTACTTTTATGTCTGCCATAACACCTGCCAGAAAAATGTTGCTTATCAATATGACAATCATAATAAGCGCAAATAATTTTTTTGTCATACCGGTACACCTCCTCTCCCTTTGATGTAATGATATAAATAAAGAAATTTTTTGCCGCATACTATTTATATTTGTTTGTTTTTCAAAGCTATATAATAAAACACTTTATCAAATCATTTTTATAATGATTTGCAGTCAGGCAATACGAAATTTATTTAAGCAAAAATAATGTTAATTATTTAACAGCTTTTGTCAAGACTTTGCAGCTTAATTTAATAAAAGTTTACTTTTTATCTGCTGCTCCCCATGCATATTTAAGTCTTTTCCAACCCCTTTACAGGCTGCAAGTCCTTTTTATGGAAATGAGTTGTTTTCACAAACAATATATTACTAATCAATATGCCAAAAAGAATATTTAATATCTGCTTTGCTTTGAACTTGAAATATCACCTGTCATTTTTCTATTAAGTTTACTTAATAAAATTTGCATAGGCTTTATATTTATCTTATAAGTCAATTCTATTTTTTTTGTTTGATAATTTCAATACACTATGCTTAAAAATCACTTTTTTTGTGTAAAAATCATATTTCGTAAATTCCTTATAAAAATATCGGTATTAATTGAAACTCAACATCTTTATTTAAAAATCATTGTTGCTTATATGCTGTTAGACGCCGCTCATACTGCTGAGTTACATATATAAAATTAAAATAAGCTATGGCTAACTATATTATCGTATCAACATACCCCAAAACTTATAATACATATTTTCTAAATAAATCTATCCTTATATTTTGTAATATCTTCATAATTTGCCAATGTAGTAATCTTACGTTATCTCATAACTCACGGTTATTTTATTGATATTTTTTTAACAATAAATCGCAAAAAACAATATCATACGTCAAAGTATTTATTTTCTCTTATTTAAACTGATTAATATATAAGGCTGTCACTTATTTTTATATCAAAAAAATGCTTAAAGATAATTATGCTTAAATAGTTCACTAAGTTGTAATTTCTAAAAACATTTATTTGTATTTTATAATTATAATAAATTCCTAAACCCCAACCCATAAAATCAGCTCATACCGGATTCCCCTTAGCTTTAACCCCTTTTATTATGCTTTTGCCCCCTCGTAATAATATAAGTTAAACCGCACAAAAAGATAATATACTAATACTATTTCACTGTTTTATAAATTTTAAAGTATTAAAATAATACAACTGTATTTATCTTGATTAAAACTATATGTGCTTTGTTTTTTTTAAGTATACACAAATAAATTTATATTGTCAATATGATAAATTATGAATTTTTTGTTACGCTCAATTTATATAACTATTTATATGCTATATTTATATACATAAATTATGTATATAACAACGCTTTTTGTTAATTATATAAATACGTAATTTTATAGTATCTGTCCTTAACAAAAATCATAACAAAAAACCGCCGTTATAAAACGACGGTTCAGTAAAATTCATATTCATAATCAATGGATTTTTTATATTATTATACAGGAAAACCAACTTTTTTTTGTGCTTTTCTTAATGTCTTGTTGGCTATATATGCTGCTTTTTCTGCGCCATCCTTGATTACACTGTCAATGTACGCCTTATCCGCACTAAGCTCTTTAAACCTGTCCTGTATAGGCTTAATCTCAGCAACAACCGCATCTGCCACACACTTTTTAAACTCGCCGTAACCGGTGCCTTTAAACTCATTTTGTGCTTCCTCTGCTGTTTTTCCCGTAACAGCACCATATATATTAAGTAAGTTTGAAATACCCGGTTTATCGGGACTGAGCCTTACCTCATTATCAGAATCGGTAACCGCACGCTTAATCTTATTTGCTATAAGGTTAATATCGTCCAAAATATGGATAACGTTATTATCGTTATCTGTATCGGATTTACTCATCTTCTTGGTAGGGTCTTGAAGTCCCATAATTCTTGCTCCGGTTTTAGGGATAAAACCTTCCGGAATTTTAAACACATCACCGTAAAGATTGTTAAATCTTTCAGCTATATCCCTTGTGATTTCAAGGTGCTGGCGCTGATCTTCACCTACAGGCACAAGATCCGCCTGATAGAGCAGAATATCCGCCGCCATAAGTACTGGATAAGTAAAAAGTCCCGCATTGATATTATCCGCATGCTTAGCTGACTTATCCTTAAACTGGGTCATCCTGCTGAGTTCACCCATATAAGTATAACAATTAAGTATCCACGCAAGCTCAGCATGGGCTTTAACATCAGACTGCACATAGAGAATATTATTCTCCGGACTTATACCAATTGCAATAAACAGTGTAATCAAATCCCTTGTTTTTTTTCTAAGCTCGGTTGGATTTTGTCTGACAGTAATTGCATGCATATTTGCAATGGCAAATATACAATCATAATCCTGCTGAAGATTTTTCCAATTTTTAAGCGCACCCAGATAGTTGCCTAAAGATGGTACACCGGATGGCTGCATTGCACTGTATATAACAGATTTCTTAATTTCTTCACTCATATCTATTAATCCATAAGGGTTGCATACATAACAGCCTTGATTGTGTGCATACGGTTTTCTGCCTCGTCAAACACAATAGACTGAGATGACTCAAACACCTCATTGGTAACCTCCATTTCCGTAATTCCGAATTTTTCACTTATCTGCTTGCCTATAGTAGTATTCAAATCGTGAAAAGCGGGCAGACAATGCATAAATACCGCCTTATCTCCGGCATTTTTCATTACATCTGCCGTAACCTGATAAGGCATAAGTTTTTCTATACGTTCTGCCCATACTTCATCAGGCTCACCCATAGATACCCAGACATCTGTATATATAACATCGGCGTCCTTTGTGGCAGATGCAACATCCTCGCTAAGATTCACTTCGCCGCCTGTTTGTGCAGCTATTTCTCTGCACTTTTCAACAAGCTTGCCGTCAGGGAAAAACTCTTTACTTGTACAAGCCGTAAAACTCATACCCATTTTAGCACAAGCCACCATAAGGGAGTTGCCCATATTATATCTTGCATCCCCCATATATACAAACTTAATTCCCTTAAGTCTGCCAAAATGCTCACGAATAGTAAGTAAATCCGCCAGCATCTGTGTAGGATGTGACTCATTTGTAAGTCCGTTCCAGACGGGAACACCGGCAAACGCTGCAAGCTCCTCTACTATACTTTGCTCAAATCCCCTGTACTCTATACCGTCATACATTCTCCCAAGGACACGGGCAGTGTCGGCTATGCTTTCCTTTTTGCCTATCTGCGAGCCGGATGGGTCCAGATAGGTAACACCCATACCCATATCATAAGCCGCCACCTCAAATGAACAGCGGGTTCTTGTGCTTGTTTTTTCAAAAATAAGAGCTATGTTTTTACCCTTAAGGCAAGGATCATAAATTCCCTGTTTCTTCTTAGCTTTAAGTTCCGCAGACAAATCCAGCAGATATGTAATTTCCTCAGGGGTAAAATCAATTATCTTAAGAAAATGCCTGCCTTTTAAACTAATACTCATAACTAAAAGACCTCCGATTTCCATAATTTTTAGTTACATTATACACCAAAGAAGTCGACTATTCAAGAAATATTCAAAAGATTTAGAAACTTTGCTTATCTAAATAAAACCGTTGCCTATCTTTAATGAATGCATAATTTAAGTCAAAGCTTATCACAGCACATAAAAAAGCTCCGCTCAAAAGAGAGCGGAGCCAAAATTCAAACAGAATTATTCAGCTTCGGTTGTTTCCTCTGTGGTCTCCTCAGTAGTTTCCTCTGTGGTAGTATCCTCATCGGTTTCAGCCTCTGTTGTTTCTGTTGTATCCTCGTCGGACTCTGTTGTGTCCTCCTCGGTTTCGGTAGTAGCCTCAGTAGTCTCTTCGGTTGTTGTCTCCTGAGCTGCCATATAAGCGTCTGCTGCGTCTAAAACAAGGTCATAAACGTTAGCAATAAGTACGCTCATCTGTGCTCTGGTGATAAGAGCTGTAGGCTCAATACCATCACCTGTACCGGAAGCAAGACCAAGGTTTACAAGAGCTGCAACATATGGTCTGGCATATTCTGCTATCTGGCTTGCGTCAGCATAGCTGTCAAGTACGGATGTATCTGTGTTAAGTTCGATACCTGCAAATTCAAGGGCATTAGCCACAAGTACCATCATATCCTGTCTTGTAATAGTGTTTTCAGGACCGA
>CALWRD010000102.1 GCA_944383875.1 uncultured Clostridia bacterium
CCCGAAGCCTGTGACCTAACCGCAAGGGAGGAGCAGTCGAAGGTGAAGCCAGCGACTGGGGTGAAGTCGTAACAAGGTAGCCGTATCGGAAGGTGCGGCTGGATCACCTCCTTTCTAAGGAAACAAAAGAAGGAAAAGGGTTAAGTAATTTTTGATTATTTAGTTTTGAGTGTTCAGGTTTATTAAACTGCAAATGCTGTTCAGATGGCAGACAGCTTTCGGATCAAACCGGAAGCCTATTTATTTTATATTGTGGATGGGTTCCCGAGTGGCCAAAGGGGGCAGACTGTAAATCTGTTAGCTCAGCTTTCGAAGGTTCGAATCCTTCTCCATCCATTTCTTTTAATAAATTTTTTCTTTTATAAAGAAAAAATTTTTATTAAGAAAAATGCAAATTGATAGACGTCCCGTAAGGGAAACCGCCGAAAATGTGAGCCGTTTTGCCGAAGACAATAGGCGCATTTTCAAGGTTTAGTATTAATTTGGATTTTACCATTCTTTTAATAAATTTTTCTTTTACAAAGAAAAGATTTTTATTAGGAAAAATATAAATATGTGCATGTAGCTCAGCTGGATAGAGCGTCTGACTACGGATCAGAAGGTCGCGTGTTCGAATCATGTCATGCACACTTTTAAGCCTGTTACAGAGGATTCGGTAACAGGCTTTTTCTTTTTTTATGCATTGGTAAAATAAGAAGGAGCTTTGTCAATAACAACAATTGACAAAGTGCTGATAATGATAAATTTCATGACGGATTTACCTTCCTCCTTTTTATTATCGCTTGCCAGCCGGATAGAGCCGATGATGATACCTGCCAAAGGGATAAGGAAAGAAAGGATATTTATACCATTATTGTCGCCAACAGTGTTGTTTTGGGGCTTTGTGGCATAGTATTTCTCCTCATGTTTGATTTTAATACTTTCTCTATACTCTTCAGCAGGCGGCTTTTTATTTGTTTAATTTTTCTTCTATTTCAGATATTTCTTCGTTGATCTGTTCTAATGTTTTACCGCTGGAAGATGTTATTCCGGAGTAGTCAATTGATGGTTCTGTATTGGCATTGGTATCAATCGTTGTTTGCTTTTTATATACAACTTTGTCATCAGATATGTAAATGTTATAATTTTCGTTTTTATCTGAGCTGCTGTACCACACATAGTCATATATGTCACCAACTACATTGAATGTTTCATTTGGTTCAATTTCCATAATTTTTAATACCCTGTTTAACTTCATGCCTATTTCAATTTCATTAAACTGTGCGTAATCAACAAATTTATTATTGGAAATATCTTCTCGTCTTTGGTCTAGGTATTCAGGCGTAATTTCCGGATAACAATCATCAACTGATTCTATTACATTTTTCGTAATAGTTAAACTATTCTCTTCAAGCTGTTTACTTGTTGGATCAATTTTTTTTGCAACAATAACCACAACAATAATGATTACCAGAACAATAATTACAGATATAATTTTTTTCTTTTTCATAGGTAAATCACCCCTCTAAAATATATAAGATTAGAAATTTTTAAGGTTTACATACTTTACAGGCTTCTCTGCATTAAGCTTAAGCTCCATCTAAAGTTATTGTATGTACATCTTCTTTTTAATTATATAATAATAATTAAAATAAGGCAACAATATTTGAAGTTAATTTTAAAAAAATAGTTGTTTTTATAAAAAATTAGATTAAATATAATTTTGATTACAAAGTGTTTTAGCGGATGGAATAATTTTTACAGACGGAAATATACACATAAATATTGTAAAAAGGATTATCTGTTATATAAGTGAAGATATTGCTTGAGATGTAAGAATGAGAGTTTATAAAAATACCCTTGGCAGTACCCAAGGGTTAATAAGAAAATGTGTTTATTATATACTTTTAATATATATTGTAGTCTGTTTTAACGTGAAAAGAAAAAACATCATTTAAAAACAAAAAATGAAAAATAAAAGTAATATTGTTAATTTAAGTAATATATCATAAAGTTAAGATAAGCTGCAAATGTGCACCATAATAAATAGGGTACTTGAAGATAAGCTGCCAGAGGCTTAATTTTATAAAACCTATATATCATAAGCACAATCAAAGCTATCAGTGCAAGCAGCCAGATAAAGGCAAGCAGGTAATTTTCAAATCTGAAAAAAATTATACTCCAAAAGAAATTAAAAAACAGTTGGGCTGCGTATACCCTGATGGCTTTCCTCTTATCAGGGGAATCGGAAGTACAGACAAGATATGAAGATATTCCCATCAGAATATACAAAATCGTCCATACAACAGGGAAAACAATGGGCGGGGGACTGAGGGGAGGTTTATTAAGTCCTGAATAGGACATATTTCCGCTGAATAAGGCGGATAAAGCGCCTATGGCAAGGGGTATTAAAATACAAATAATTAACTGACTTTTGTTTTTTATCTTCATAATAATCCCTCACAGATTTAATATAAATAATGATATGAAAATAAATTGAAAAATATACGTAAAAGGGTACAACATATATGTGCAGGTGAATATCCGATGCTAACAGTGAAAGTTTTGAAGCATCACCATTGAATATTTATTTGACATTCCCTTGACATAAGGGAACAGAGGGTATAACATAAAACAAAAATATTTTTTATTAATTTTATTATGCAAATTTGTAAATTTAGTGTATAATAAGCTTATAACAATCAATTTTTCTTCTCGGAGGGTTTTGCTTTGAACGATAAACTTAGCTTAATTAAACAGCTTTATAAAAATACGGAAAGTTATGCGGGAAAAAGTGTTGAGCTTGGTGGATGGATCAGGTCGGTAAGAGCCTCAAAGACATTCGGCTTTATTGATCTTAATGACGGAAGTTTTTTTAAAGGCATTCAGGTGGTTTTTGACAATACGCTTGAAAACTTTGACAAAATTTCAAAATGCGGCGTCGGAACAGCTATTATTGTTAAAGGTACATTGGAGCTTACGCCCCACAATAAGCAGCCTTTTGAGCTTAAAGCTGAAGAATTAACCGTAGAGGGAGTCTCTCCATCTGACTATCCTTTACAGAAAAAAAGACATAGTTTTGAATATTTAAGGACAATAGCCCATTTAAGACCACGCACAAATACTTTTTCGGCGGTATTCAGGGTGCGTTCCCTTGCGGCATATGCTATCCACAAGTTTTTTAATGAGAGAAACTTTGTGTATGTACACACTCCGATTATTACAGGGAGTGACTGTGAAGGCGCAGGTGAAATGTTCAGAGTTACTACTCTTGATGCTAAAAATCCACCGATTAAGGCTGATGGCAGTGTTGATTACAGCAAGGATTTCTTTGGAAAGGAAACCAATCTTACGGTAAGCGGTCAGCTTTCGGCTGAAACCTATGCGATGGCGTTCAGCAAGGTATATACCTTCGGACCTACCTTTAGGGCGGAAAATTCAAATACTTCAAGACATGCAGCCGAGTTCTGGATGATTGAACCTGAAATAGCCTTTGCGGATCTGTCCGATGATATGCGTCTTGCGGAAGATATGCTTAAGTATGTCATCAACTATGTACTGGAAAATGCCTCTGAGGAAATGGAGTTTTTCAACTCATTTGTGGATAAGGGATTGCTTGACAGGCTTGAAAATATAGTAAATAATGATTTTGCTCATATTACCTACACCGAGGCGATTGATATTTTATCCGGCAGGGAGTTTGATTATCCTGTCAGCTGGGGTATTGACCTCCAGACGGAACATGAAAGATATCTGACCGAGCAGGTGTTTAAGCGTCCTGTTTTTGTAACGGACTATCCAAAGGATATTAAGGCATTTTATATGCGCCTTAATGAGGACAAAAAGACTGTTGCGGCGATGGATTTGCTTGTGCCCGGGGTAGGAGAAATAATAGGCGGCTCTCAGCGTGAAGAACGGTATGATGTGCTTAAAGCAAGAATGGATGAATTGGGCTTAAAACAGGAAGATTATCGGTGGTATATGGATTTGAGGCGTTACGGAGGAACCAGACACGCAGGTTTTGGTTTGGGATTTGAAAGATGTATAATGTATATTACGGGTATGTCAAATATAAGGGACGTCATACCATATCCACGCACTTCCGGAAATGCCGATTTTTAAGAGGTGATATAAAATGTACGAGCTTGTTAAGCATGAGGAAATATATAAGGGAGACAGAATCAGCCTTTTTAAGGACAGTTACGTAACTCCGGACGGACATATTGCAACCAAGGAAATAGTTTATCATGGCGGAGCCGCTGCCATGCTTGCCATTGACGATGAGGGAAAGATATTGTTTGTACGTCAGTACAGGCAGTCTGCGGGTAGAGAAACCCTTGAGATTCCCGCAGGGACAATAGAAAAGGGGGAACTGCCGGAGGTGTGTGCCGCAAGGGAGATAGAAGAGGAAACCGGATACGTGGCGGCACGCATAACGCCTCTATTAAAAATGTTTTCCGCAATAGGCTTTTGTACGGAAGTAATTAATGTTTTTTTATGCGAAGGACTTAAAAGCACAGGTCAAAACCTTGATGAGGATGAATTTATAAATGTTGAAAGATATACACCGGATGAAGCTGTAAATCTTATTATGTCCGGTGAAATATGTGATGGTAAAACTATATCATCACTGTTTTATTATAAAACTTTAATTGAGAGAGAAGAATAGAAACTTGGGATTGTTGACTATGTATTGAATTAAGGTCTGTATTATGCTAAAATGTCTTTGCTTGAATATACAGAGATATTACAATCGGAGGTATGCCTATGCAACCAAAGAATTTGAAGTATATATTTGGATTTGCAGCCGTTGTGAGCATATGCATAATCGGACTGCTTTATGCTAATTACACAAGTGATTCGGTGGACACGTTTAAAAATAATTTGATAGATAATACGGATGAAAAGGAAGCTTATACCGAGGAAAGTACCGAACAAAGCACTATAATAGTGTATATAACCGGAGAGGTTAATAAGCCTGACGTTTACAGCCTTTCAAAGGATGAAAGGCTTGTTGATCTTGTGGAAAAAGCAGGAGGTTTCACTGATAAAGCCTACATAGACGACCTTAATTTGGCACAGGTGTTAAATGATGGAGAAAAGTTTGTGGTTCAAAGCATAGATAATATATCGGAGGAGTCGGTGAATAGTGTTCAAGACACACAATCAGATGATGATGGTTTGATTAACATTAATACCGCCGATAAGGATAAGCTTGACAGCTTGCCGGAGATAGGTGAAAAACTTGCTGATGCAATAATAGCCTACAGAGATGAACATGGCGGATTTTCAAGCGTTGATGAGATAAAAGAAGTGGACGGAATAGGCGATGGTATCTATGAAAAAATAAAGGATAGTATTACCATAGATTAAGCAGGAGGATAGAAATGGCGAATAGAATTTTGGTAGTTGATGATGAAAAGCTTATCGTTAAGGGAATTAAGTTTAGCCTTGAACAGGACGGAATGGAGGTCGATGTCGCATACGACGGAGAGGAAGCTCTTAAGTTTGCCAAAGCTAACAACTATAGCCTTATTTTGCTTGATGTTATGCTGCCAAAGTATGACGGTCTTCAGGTTTGCCAGATGATAAGAGAGTTTTCCAATGTACCGATTATTATGGTTACCGCCAAGGGCGAAGATATGGATAAAATAATGGGACTTGAATATGGTGCGGATGACTATATTACAAAACCCTTTAATATCTTGGAGCTTAAAGCCAGAATTAAGGCGATACTCAGGAGAAGCGTCAGAACCGTTGTACAGGAACCACCAAAGAAAAATGTGCTCAACGTCAGGGGACTGGAACTTGAAATTGACTCCAGAAGGTGTCGTATAAACGGTAAAGAAATCAATCTCACAGCTAAGGAGTTTGATTTGCTGCAGCTGCTTATGGAAAGTCCCGGAAAGGTATTCAGCAGAGATAATTTGCTCAATACAATCTGGGGTTACGGTTATCCCGGGGATGCCAGAGCGGTTGATGTCCATGTAAGAAGGTTAAGGGAAAAGATTGAGGAAAGGCCAAGTGAACCTCAGTATATACATACAAAGTGGGGGGTTGGTTATTATTTCCAGTGACAGCGGTGTTAAATGGTATCAAAGTCTTAAATGGCTGCTTTTTATAATTTACTTTTTTATAGGTTTTATACCCCTTGTACTTTTCTCATTTATAATGAGTGATACCCTTAAGAGCTATTTTGCGGATACAAATGAAAGGGAAATACTGTATCAGGCAAATAAAATAGCGGGAACCATACAGAAGTCTGAATATCTTACGGATCCCGAAAAGAAGGACAGCTTTGAGTATGAGATGGATGAGAAGAGCAACGAGGAAAACTTCAGAATAATTGTTGTCAACAGTGCCGGAGTAGTGGTTGTGGATACAAATAAGACAGCTACGGGAAAGGTATATATTGTACGGGAGGTACTTATGGCGCTGGATGGTAAAGATGAGGCAAATCTGCGATGGGATGAGCGTGCGGTATATGCTGCGGCATATATTGAAAACGGCAATTCCGAAAAAATAGGAGCAGTGCTTATAGTGTCTCCGTTTGATGATGTGTATGATTTAATTGATGTGATTAATCATAAATGGATGATGCTGACCATAGGTATAAGTATTATCATTGCATTTATAGTATTTTTTGTGTCACAGCTGATTTTGGCTCCCCTTAAGAATATTTTGGAAACAATCAAAAAAATTTCGGAGGGACAGCTCCATCAACGTATTGAAATAAGCGGTAAAAATGAATATACCGAAATTGCGGATGCAATAAACAATATGACGGAACAGCTTGAACAGGTGGAAAGCTCAAGGCAGGAATTTGTTTCAAATGTATCCCACGAGCTTAAGACCCCATTAAGTTCCATAAAGGTCCTGTGCGAGTCAATTCTCTTGCAGGAGGATATGCCTACAGAGATGTACCGGGAGTTTTTGCAGGACATTAACTCCGAGGTTGACAGGATGACAAATATTGTCAATGACCTACTTTCCCTTGTGAAGCTTGACCATAGAGAAGATGCCCTTAATATTCAGGAAACGGATATTAATAAGATGATACAGGATGTTATGAAGCGACTTTATCCCCTTGCGGAAAAGAAAAACATCGAGCTACTTTATGAGTCCAATAAGGATATGACCATAGAGGCGGATGAGATGAAACTTTCCCTTGCTATTTCCAACCTTATTGAAAACGGAATCAAATATACTCCCGACAACGGTATGGTAAAGGTAACTATTGACGGAGATCACCAGAATGTCTTTATCACGGTGCAGGATACGGGTATAGGAATCAGTGAGGAAGAACAGAGTAAAGTCTTTAAGAGGTTTTACAGAGTTGACAAGACAAGGGACAGAGAAACCGGCGGCACAGGTTTGGGACTTGCCATTACCCATGCAACCGTTATGCTTCACAACGGAAGTATTAAGATAGTAAGCAGCGAGGGTAACGGTGCTACCTTTATTGTCAGGCTGCCTATCAAGCATATTGAAGATTAAGGAAGGTGGACTGCAATGAAAAGTAAAAAGATTTTTTTGGTTTGTCTTGCCTTTGTATTTTTAATTATAGTAATCATATGTGTTGTTACTTATCCGGGATTGACAGAAAAAAATGATTTGTTAATGGATGTAAAGCTTTATTATTACAATGCTGCCGAAAATACTGTTGTGCCGGAAAAACGCAGTATAAATAAGTCCGATAATGTAAACGAAATTATATCTTCCGTTGAGCTTGCTTATAAGGAAGGACCCAAGACACCGGGACTTACCATGCCTTTCCCGGAAGGAGTGTCTTTTGTAATTAATAATAATGACAGCAAACTGAAAGATGTGCTGGATATAAATATAACAGGCAGCTTTGATTCTCTTAAAGAAACGGAAAGGCTTATCTGTATAGGCTCTCTTGTATATACCTTTACCGATATTGATTCTGTTGAGGATGTCAGGCTCTTTGTAGAGGGCAAAAGTGTTTCCGACATGTATGGTATGTACAGTGAGCTGAACAGGGAAAATACGGTGAACAACCCTATTATCAATCCCGAAAAGATTGACAGGCAGGATGTTGTGCTTTATTTCTTAGATGCGGAGGGTAAGGGACTTGCAGCTGAGGAAAGAAGCATAGAGGTAAAGCAAAGCCAGACCTTGGAGTATCAGATAGTGGAACAGCTTACCATGGGACCGGTGAATGAATCCCTTAAGGCTGCTGTGCCGCAGGGTACAAAGATTAAGGATATAAAGACAGAGGACGGCATTTGCTATGTAAACCTTTCAGGGGATTTTATAAGTAATCTCAGCGGAGATGCAAATACGGAAAAGCTTACCATATACTCTATTGTAAATTCCCTGACGGAGCTTAACACGGTTAATAAGGTTCAGTTCCTTATCGAGGGTGAAAGAATAAGCGAGATTAACGGACATTATGATTTCAGTAGAACCTTTGAACGAGATGAAACTCTTATAGACGGAAATTAATGCTATGAAACGACCTATGCTTTATATCCTGTTGTTTTTTGTTATAGGAATAATTGCAGGGCAATATGCCGACAACTATGTGCGTATTGCCCTTTTTGGACTGCTGTGTATTGCGGCAGCGTATTTGCTTAGGTCGTTATTTATGTATGATAAGCTGTTGCTGTTGCCAACAGCGGCATTTATAGGATTTATTATTTCAATCTTTTCGGTTTTGCCGCCGAATTTGGAAATTGAAGCCGTAGCGGATACGGGACAGTCAATAAGGGTGAGCGGTACGGTTCATTCGATTTTATATACATCGGAGGATAATACGGTATGCTTTCTCTTAGACGGAAAAGTTTTTGAACTGGATAATGAATTTATCAATGAAGATATTCGTATACGTGCATATGCGGAGGCTGACTTAATGCCGGGAGATATGGCAGTGGTTGAGGGTGAGCTGGTTACCCCAAAAGGCAGGACAAACCCTTCCGACTTTGACAGATACAGCTATATGATGGCACGTAAACAGAGATATATTATGTATGCGGATGAGGCATATACAAACGGCAGCCGGATGAGTGTAAATGCTGCCATGCAGATGCTTAAACAAAGGATAAACGAAGTATACTATAAAGTGCTGCCGGAAGATGATGCGGCACTTATGTCGGGTATGATGCTGGGTGACACAGGCAATATTGACGACAGTGTGGATGAACTTTATAAGCGCACGGGCATATATCACGTTATTGCAATTTCGGGATTACATATTACATTGCTGGGCGGTGTGCTGTTAAAGCTATTTTCCTTTATGGGATACAGAAAAAGCCGTTTTGCTGTAATGATTATTCTGGCTTGTTATTGTATAATGACGGGCTGCGGCGTATCTGTGGTAAGGTCTGTTCTTATGGTATATGTTATGATACTTGCAAACCTCAGGTTTAAGGATTATGACCTTATGAGCTCAGCGGCACTTTCGGCGATTCTTATTTTAATATACAGTCCCTTTTATATTTATGATGTGGGTTTTCAATTTTCATTTGCAGCCGTATTTGCTATAGGTGCAATGTCTGACCTTGCCTTAAAGTATAAAAAATATGCCGGATTTATTAAGACTGTGGGGGTTGATATAGCGGCTGACGTTGTGACCAAGCCTATATCCATGTATCATTTTTACTATATCAATCCATGGTCGGTGATTGCAAACATTTTACTGGTTCCCCTAATGTCCTTTGCGGTTGCCTTGGGCTTTATTATGGCTGTAGTGGGACTTGTCAGTACAGGGGCGGCGGGCTTGCTGGCTTTTCCTGTCTCTGTTATATTTCTTAC
>CALWRD010000103.1 GCA_944383875.1 uncultured Clostridia bacterium
ACAACGTAGGTGCAAGACTTGGAGCGGATTCCCTTTCAACAACACTTTTTGCGGGAGCTATAGGTGTTGCTGCGGTATTTATCTTTATGCTGTTAATCTATAGGGTAGCAGGTCTTGCGGCAGATCTTGCACTTATTATATATACTGCCATTGATTTGATTATTATGAGCCTTTTCGGTGTAACTCTTACTTTGCCGGGTATTGCCGGTGTTGTACTTTCAATAGGTATGGCAGTTGATGCCAATGTGCTTATCTTTGAAAGGGTAAGAGAGGAGCTTGGTGAGGGCAAGTCTATTAAAAATGCCTTCCACAACGGTTTCTCAAGGGCTATGCCGGCTATTATAGACAGTAATGTAACTACCATTATCGCAAGTGCCGTATTGCTTTGGTACGGTTCAGGTTCGGTTAAGGGCTTTGCTCAGACCCTTATTATAGGTGTTATTTTGTCTATGTTTACCGCTATCTTTGTAACCAGATTGATTGTTGAGGCACTTATAGGCGTGGGTATTAAAAATCCTATTCTCTATGGTGCAAAAAGGAGGGCGGAATAATGTTTATTAATGTAGTTAAGCACAGATATGTTTATATAGCAATAAGTGTTATCGTTATACTTATCGGTATCGGTTTTATGGTATTTAATGCTGCAAACGGCAACGGAGCGTTTAATTATGACGTGCAGTTTGTAGGAGGTACTTCTGTAGAGGCAAACCTCGGGCAGACATTTGACAATGATGAAATTACACAGCTTGTTGTAGATGCTACAGGTGATGAGGCACCTCAGGTGCAAAAGATTGGCGACGGTAATTCCGTTGCAATCAAGACACAAAAGCTTGACGATGAAACAAGGACAGCTCTCAGTGACGCTCTTGTGGAAAAGTACGGAATTACCGAGGACAGTATCAGCATACAGGAGGTAAGCGCTACCTTAAGTAAGGAAATGCAGCAAAATGCTCTTATTTCCATTGTACTTGCCTGTGTGGCTATGCTTATTTATGTAAGTATAAGGTTCAGAGAGTTTAAGACTGGCGCAAGCTGTATTATAGCTCTTATAAGCGATTCTCTTGTAGTTGTTTGTACTTATGCAATTTTCAGGGTTCCTATGGACAGTGCATTTATAGCTGCGGTTTTGACGGTTCTGGGTTATTCAATCAACTCTTCGGTTGTTATTTTTGATCGTATCCGTGAAAACAAGAAAACACTTGGCAGAACCAATTATGCGGAACTTGTAAATCACAGTGTTAATCAGACTATGAGGAGATCAATCTTTACCTCAGCAACGGTTTTCTTTACCGTTATTTGTCTTTACATCTTCGGTGTACAGTCGGTCAGAGAGTTTGCACTTCCTATAGCTGTAGGCGTTGTGGCAGGTGCATATTCTTCAATCTTTATTTCGGCTAACTGCTGGTACATACTCTGTACCGCCTTTGGCAAGAAAAAATAATTTTAAGGGGCTGTGAATAACCACAGCCTCTTTTTTTGGAGGAATTATGACTAAATGGATGATAAAAAGGAATAAGGCAAGACCAGGCTCAGTTGAACGGATATGCGAGCTTTTCAATGTTACGCCCCTTGCGGCAACGGTTATGCTTAACAGAGGCTTGGGAAGTGTAGCGGAGGTAGAGTATTACAAAAATGCCTCAATAGATAATCTGCATACACTTGCTGATATTGATGAGGTTAAAAAAGCGTTTTCCATAATTACATCTGCCATTAAAAACTCTGTTCCGATTATTATCTACGGTGATTATGATGTTGACGGAGTTACGTCAACGGTTATCCTCTGCAAAGGCTTAAGAGCACTGGGTGCAAAGGTGGATTATTTTATTCCTGACAGACATACCGATGGTTACGGTTTAAATGCTTCCGCAATCAAGACTATTGCGGATAAGGGATGTGGTCTGCTTATAACCTGTGACAACGGTATAGCTGCAAAGAACGAAATAGACTATGCCAAGGGGCTTGGTATGCAGACTGTTATTCTGGATCATCACGAGCCTGCCTTTAAAACGGACAGCAAAGGTGAAAAGCGATATATCATACCTCAGGCTGACGCAGTGGTGGACTTAAAGCTTGAAGGCATTAATTATCCCTTCAGAAATTTGTGTGCCGGCGGACTGTGCTATAAGTTTGTGCGAGAGTTGTTTACATACCTTAACAGGGATTTTTATTTGAATGATGAGCTGGCAGTGTTTGCAGCTTTGGCAACGGTTTGCGACGTTGTGGAGCTTAAGGATGAAAACAGAGTTATAGTGCGTTATGGTCTTGAAATTATAAACAGTACAGTGCCTAACAAGGGGCTTGGAAAACTGATTGAAGTCAACAATCTCATTGATAAACGTTTGACGGAATACACTTTCGGCTTTATTATCGGTCCCTGTATAAATGCGGGAGGAAGATTGGAGGCAGCCGCACTTTCTGCGGAGCTTTTTATGTCCGAGGAGGAGGACAGGACGGCTGAGCTTGCCGAAAGGCTGTTTGAACTTAATGCTATACGCAAGGAGATGACAAGCAAGAGTTTTGAGCATTTTGTCGAACAGGCGGACAAAAGTGATGACAGGGTACTTGTATTGTATGACAGCAGCGTAGATGAGAGTATAGCAGGCATAGTGGCGGGCAGGCTTAAAGAAAGGTACAATAAGCCTGTGATAGTGCTTACAGATGGTGATAAGGGGGCAAAGGGTTCGGGACGTTCCATTGAAAGCTACGATATGTTTGAAGAACTGTCACGTTACAGAGAACTATTTACAAAGTTTGGCGGTCATAAGATGGCGGCGGGTATGTCGCTGCCAAAGGAAAATATACCTATGCTGAGGTCGGCTCTTAACGACAGTTGCAGCTTGACCAAAGATGATATGGAAAAATGCCTTTATGCCGACAAAATTATTGATTTAACGGAGGCTGATATAACTGCCGCAAATGATATGGAAATGTTTAAACCCTACGGAACAGGAAATCCGGAACCGATTGTTGCTGTATGCAGCCTTAAAATAAGTAATCTGTTTTTTGCGGGAAATGAAAAAAACATAGCCCTTTTTTCCCTCAGTACAGGAACA
>CALWRD010000104.1 GCA_944383875.1 uncultured Clostridia bacterium
CTGCAATCAGGCTTGCAACAGGCGGCACCATATCATTGACAATAGTAGGCGAACCTACCAAAAGACCTTTTGCAGAATACACTTCATCAATAACATCGCTGACAGGAGTTACCTCGAGATCATAAAGCTTTACTTCTCTGCCGCTTTCCTCAAGCCCCTGTTTAACAGCTTCGGCAATAAGCTTGGTATATCCGTAAGCGGAAGCATATGCAACCACAACATAATCACCCTTGGTAACTGTAGACCACTGCCTGTATAGATCAAGGTACTTGGGAATATCCTTCCTTAGTACAGGACCATGACCGGGGCAGATAGCTGCAAGCTCCAGCTTGTCCACCTTGGCAAGCGCCTTTAAAACATGCTCTTTAAACGGACCCATAATGCAGTCAAAGTAATATTTATAAGCATCAATAAAGTCATCCTCAATAAGATCATTGAAGATTCTCTCATCTGCATAATGGCAGCCGAAGGAATCGCAGGTAAAAAGGATCTTATACTCTTCAAGATAGGTATACATTGAATCCGGCCAATGAAGGAAAGGTGCGGAAATAAAGCTTAAGGTTTTGCCGCCCAGTTCAAGCTTGTCACCTTCCTTAACAACTATTGAATTAAACTTTTTATTGGTGATTTCACCCAAAAATTTAATAGCCGATACAGAACCTACAACAGTAATATCGGGGTTGATCTCAAGAAACTTTTCAACTGAGCCGGAGTGATCAGGTTCAGTATGATTAACTATAAGATAGTCGAGCTTTGCAGGATCCGTAACCTGTGTAAGCCTTTCCATAAATTCATCAAAAAACTTATCCTTTGCAGTTTCAATAACAGCAGTCTTTTCGCTGCCCTTAACTACGTAAGAATTATAGCTTGTGCCGTACTCGGTAGTCATAACAATATCAAAGGTCTTAAGTTCCTTATCAAGTGCGCCTACCCAATAAACACCATCTGTAATATTTAAAGGTGCAAACATATTGTGACTCCTTTCTTTAGCAAAAAACAATTATCATCTGCAAGTTATTATCCCACTCGAAGGGTAAATTGTCAATAGTTTTTTAGGGCTAAAATGTAAACAAAAGTTAACTCAATCAACCGGTTAGTTTCAGCTAATTTTACTTATTCACAGTGACTTAAGATAAGCGATTTCCTCATCGGTAAGATATCTCCACTGACCTTTTTTAAGCTTGCCTAAGGTTAATTTACCCGTTGCCGTCCTTTTTAACCGCCTTACGGGATGACCTATCGCCTCACACATCTTTCTGACCTGTCTGTTCCTGCCCTCATGAATGACAATCATAAGATAAGCGCCCACATCATCTTGCTTTATAACCTTAAGCCTTGCCTTGGCGGTTTTTCTGCCATCTATGACAACACCGTTTTCAAAGGTATGTATTTCCTCCTCCGTAGGCTCTCTGTCCACAAGTGCAATATATGTCTTTGCAACATTATGTTTCGGGTGAGTAAGTCTGTAGGTCAAATCACCGTCATTGGTTAAAATAATAAGCCCCGATGTGTCATAATCAAGCCTGCCAACAGGATATATACGCTCGCTGACGCCTTCAACCAAATCAAGCACAGTACGCCTGTTAAACTGGTCATGTGCGGTGGTTACGCAGCCCTCCGGCTTGTTTAGCATAATATACACAAGCTTACCCTCTATCCTGACTTCTTTGCCGTCCGCCTCCACTATATCCTTTTCATCATCTACCTTGGTTCCGAGCTCGGTAACCGTTTTTCCGTTTACACGCACCCTGCCTGCCTGTATCAATTCCTCCGCCTTGCGACGGGAGGCAATATTTGCCTCTGCCAAAAACTTTTGCAGCCTGATAAGCATAGCAATTCTCCTTTGCATTAATATGTATCAGTATATCACATCTCCGTCAGTGTTTGAAACAAAAATGTTAAAAATTTTGTAAAAATAGGATTCAAAGCTTTTTGACGGCACATCTTCGGCAACAACAATGCCGCTTTGTGCCACCACCTCCCCGTTTACCAGAGCATAGTAAGTCCCTACACGTTGACCCTTGTAAAGGGGCGCCTCCATAACAGCAGGAACCTCGGTTTTATAGCTGACTTCCTCTCCCTCTCCTACGGTAATGCAGGAAAAGTCACGGCAGATAAGAGATACCTTATCAATCTCACCCTGTTCCACAGTAAGGTTTACAACTTCCGCACCCTCGGAAAGAACCTCTTTGACCGCAAAGTTATCAAAGCCATAGTCCAGTATACGTTTAGTGTCAATCCATTTTTGCTCCTTGCCCACACTTCCCCAACCGCTTGCAAGCACCACAGACACATATCCCTCATTGCCACGCTTGGCAGCTCCCGCAAAACACTGTCCCGCCTTATTGGTAAAACCGGTCTTAACACCCAGTGCCCCTTCATACTCTTTAAGCAATCTGTCCTTGTTTGTAAAACTGTAACTTTTCTTATTTGTGGAAAAACTTGCCGACGGAGTTGCAATGAGCTTGACAAAGTCCTCATTTTCAAGAGCATATCTGGTAATAAGCGCCATATCGTATGCAGTGGAGTGGTGATTGCCTTTGTCCAGTCCGTTTGGCGTTTCAAAAAATGTATCCGTACAGCCAAGCTCACCTGCCTTTAAATTCATAGCATCACAAAACTCTTCCACACTGCCGCATACATACTCGGCAACGGCAACGGCACTGTCATTATAGGATTGCAGCATCATAGCAAGAAGAAGGTCATAAAGACGTATTTCCTCACCTTCACTCAGATGCATCTTAACGGGAGGTGCAAGAGTAGCATTTTTGCTGACGGTAACCGTTGCATTGACATCCGCCCTTTCAAGGGCAATGATAGCTGTCATTATCTTTGTTGTGCTTGCCATGGACATTGGCTCGTGCTCATTTTTTCCCCAGAGCACACGTCCGCTGTCCATATCCATAAGTACCGCCGCCTTTGCAGCAACTGTAGGTTCTTCGGCACAAACCGTATGTACAAATATAAGAATAAAGCAAAAAAATAAAGCCAAAGTACGTTTCATAATAATCGCCCCTCAGCTCTATTTTATTA
>CALWRD010000105.1 GCA_944383875.1 uncultured Clostridia bacterium
AGAAAAGGAAAAACAGGCTAAGTATACTGCTATGCTTAAAGGTGTAGAGGAGCAGCTTGCAAATCTAAAAAAATAATGTTTCTTATGGGGCATGGACAAATGTTTCCGTGCCCTTTTTTCGTGAAAAATCGAAAAACTTTGCTTGACTTTGATAGAAATAAGTGCTATACTCTCGTAGTACGAATTCGTATTAAGCGAAAATCAGATGAAAGCAATCAGGGGCTTGAAGGAAAGATGAAGAATAATAGGGACTATATAAGAGAGTTTAATCTTGTTTTAAATAATATAGATGGTCAGTATTATATTTTTGCAAAGCGTCTTGGAATGAAGGAAAACGAGCTTGCCATACTCTATGCCCTTGACGATGGTGGACGCCATACCCAAAAGGAGATATGTGAGCAGTGGCTTATTCCAAAGACCACTGTAAATACCATAGTCAGGGAGTTTGTTAAGGAGGGCTATATTACCCTCAGCTGTGAGCATAAAAGTAAGGAAAAGATAATAGCTCTTACGGATAAGGGCAGGAACTATGCCGCCCCCGTACTGGAAAAAATATATGCTGCCGAGGAGCGAGCTATGGAGATGACCGTTGAAAAATATTCCGACGAGTTTATCCGTGCATTTGAGTGTTTTTCAGATCACTTAAGCCGGGAATTTGAAAAACGATTACCAAAGGAAGGAGAATAAGCTGTGAGTTCAAAAAATTTTTTTGCGGATACACCGCCGATTAAGCTATTTTTTATAGCTGTTATACCGGGTATTATCAGTATGCTGGCATCATCATTATATGGACTGATTGATGGTGTGTTTGTGGGACGCATATTGGGAGATACCCCCTTTGCTGCCCTTAATCTTGCTTTCCCCTTTGTGGTTATCAACTTTTCCCTTGCGGACCTTATAGGTGTGGGCTCCTCCGTGCCTATTTCCATCAGTCTGGGAAAGGGTGAAGATGATAAGGCTAACAACTACTTTACCTGTGCCTGTCTTATGATACTTGTTACAGGTATATTAATGGGTATTATATTGTTTGCTGCAGCTCCCCTGCTCATCGGTTTAATGGGTGCGGAGGGTGAGCTGGCAGTCTTTGCTGTGCGTTACCTCAGGGTATACGCCATATGTTCCCCGATTACCACTATAGTTTTTGCTATGGATAATTACCTTCGTATCTGTGGAAGGGTACGTACCAGTATGGCTCTTAACATAGCTATGGCTGTAATCAGTGCGGTGCTTGAGTTTATCCTGCTTGGTGTGCTTGGCTGGGACATCAGGGGCGCTGCCATTGCTACCTGTGCCGGTATGTGCGTATGTGCTATTGCCGCATTTTCTCTTTTTGTACGTGGCAATATGCAGCTTAAGTTGTGCAGACCTAAATTCAGTATGTCAATGATAAGACAGGTAGTTGCCTGCGGCTGTCCTAATTTTCTTAACAATATAGCAGGAAGGTTGACTTCGATTATTATGAATGTGGTGTTGCTGCGTATGGGCGGCGAGTCCGCTGTTTCCATATACGGTATACTGCTGTATGTTAACGAGTTTGTTCAGCCTATACTATACGGCATCTGTGATTCTTTACAGCCTGCCGTGGGCTATAACTGGGGTGCGGCTGATTACAGACGTGTATCGGCGATTGAAAAGTGTTGTTTCACGGCGGCAGCGGTTGTTTCTTTGATTTCATCGGCTGTTATCTTTTTAATACCGGAAGAGCTTGCATCTCTTTTTGTGGCAGGCTCAAGCAGTGAGTTGATAAGTGCGGCAGGTCAGGCGCTTACCCTTTTCTCCCTTACCTATGTTACAAGGTGGTTCTCCTTTGCAGCGCAAAGCTATATGCTTGCCGTTGACAGACCCGTTTCCGCTTCCGTTATATCATTTTCCACAGCCTTTATCTTCCCTGTAGTGCTTATCGGGGTGCTTTATCCCCTTGGACTTACGGGATTATGGCTCAACTTTGCCGTAACCTCATTGCTTGCGGCGGTGCTTGCAGGGGGTGTATTGGTTGTTTTTGCAAAGGACTTAAGAAAGCGTAAAATCATTGTATAAAACCGCCTGATTGGGCTTAACCGAATGTAAACTGAGGATACAGTGTCTTATATAAATAAAAATAATGTACCTGTAAATAAATATTAGTGCAGGTACATTATTTTTTTGCTGTTTTTTAATTAATAATCGTAATCGGGAGCCATGCTTGCTATAAGCTCCTTATCATGGTTATAGACAAGGGAGGATTGATCATCAAGTATCATGGTTGCTCCTGTTTCTCTGTTATATGGTTCCCATTCGGGCAGACCCTCTGCCGAAGGTGTACCGTATCTTGCAAAGTTTACCCATATCAGGCTCATAGTGTCGGTCAATTCGGGATCATCATCGGTATTGCGGAAGATATAAGGTATTTCCGCACCGTGGTATGAGCCCATATCTCCCACCTGTTTGGTAAATACATAGGCATAGACAGGTGCACCGTCTTGATCAGCCTTATGGGACATAATTTTAAGCATGGGCAGTCTTATAAGTGTATCCACGTATTCGGCTGCATCAGGATCCTCATTTGGATAAGCTGCCTCATAGAGGCTCTTTTGTTCATCCGTCATATCGGGATGTGCTGTGGAGGACATAATATGTGTCCATTCGTTAAGATTGCTGCCGATTAAAAGGGGAATATTCCTGCCTGCTGCTGCAAATCCATCTTCCGTAACCGGATTTTCCGGCAAAAAGTCTCCGTCAATCACAGGCTCCCATTCAAGGGCATAACCTTCGCCTACCGATACGGGTATGCTGTACTTTTCAGCAATTTCTTGTTGAGCTTCTGCGGAAGCATCCATAATTTCCTCATTGGATATATCCTGAATTTCATCAATAGTATCTTCTGTTAAGCCTAATTTTTCTACAGTCAATGCACCAAGTTCAAGGCTTATATCCTTTGACAGGAAGTTGACTCCCATATTTTCAGTGGCGCCGCTTTGGACAATACCCTTGTGGAATAAGCCGCTTGCTTCGGGAGTTGTCATCATTGCAAGTACCTTTGCACCGCCGCCGGACTGACCGAAAAGTGTTACATTATCCGGATCGCCGCCGAATTGGGCAATATTGTCATGTATCCATTGCAAAGCCATTACAATATCTGTCATACCTATGTTATCGGAATTTTTGTATTTTTCGCCGTAAGCCGTTAAGTCAAGGTGTCCGAATACGTTGAGTCTGTGATTTACCCCTACCACAACAACATCTCCGTATTTGCTTAACTCTGTTCCGTCATAACCTTCCTCATTGGCTGAACCTGTGGAAAATCCACCTCCGTGAAGCCATACCATAACAGGTCGTTTTTCTCCATCGTTGATAGCTGGTGTCCATATATTAAGGTTTTGACAGTTATTGTCTGTGCCTTCTCCGGCATCACTTTCACCAATGCCCAGTATAGCTGCCTGTGGAGAAATGTTTCCGTATTCATAGGCGGTACGGATACCTTCCCATGGCTCTACAGGTGAAGCCTGTACAAATTTTTCTTCAGCTGTGGCATAAGGAACACCCAGATATCTGTAAACGCCGTCATTATATGTTCCCTGAAGTTTACCCTGCTTTGTTGTGACAACAGTATTGTCATTTTCGGTAATATTATCTGAAACGGTTACTGTTTTTGTGTCTGCATCCCAGCTTGTGCTCAAACCGAAATTATCGGCAATGAAACGGACAGGCAGCATTGTTCTTCCGTTTAATATGACAGGTGCGGTATCAAGCTCTTTTTCGGTTTCATTGACATAGGCTGTCGTACTGTTTATTTGAAGCTGTATAACATTGTTATTGTATGTAAGTGTAACTGTTTTATCATTTGAATTAAAATCTACAGCTCCGCCGAAAGCTTCTATTAAGGCTCTTATCGGCAAAAGTGTTCTGTTGTCTATAATGACTGGAGAAGTATTGCTGTCGTCAATGTTCTGCTCGTTCCCGTTTACTGTCATTACTGGACTGCCTATTGTCATAACAATCTCAGCACTGTTTTGGGCAAATATATTTACGGCACTGCCCAGAGAGAAAGTCATGACCATAAATAATGCTGCTATTCTTTTCATATCGGTATTCCTCCTTATGGTAAGTGTTGATTTAAGTTTGCAGGGTTATTATGTTTTAAATCCGCAAACTTTTTTTCTAAGTTGATTATATAAGAGGTTTTGAGTTTATGGAATTGCACATTTGTTATAAATCTATAACTTTTGGTTTAAACCATAAGGAGTTATTGGGTGTATACTGTATGAAAATGGCTGAAAAAAAGCAAAATATTGTTTGTCTGCGTCGGTCTTTTCACCTATCAGCACTTAGGATAGGGTTTTTTTACGTTGGTACGTTCTATTAAGTAATCAACACTTGTATGATGAAAGTCGGCTATTTTTGACAGAATTTCTATGGGGATTGACCTTTCGTCATTTTCATACCGTGAATATGTTTTTTGGGTTATGTTTAAAACCTTAGCCATATATACCTGAGTTAAGTCCTTATCTTCTCTTAAGTTTCTTATTCTTATGTATTTCATAAGTTATCACCTCAGATAAATTCTCTCATATGCCTGAAATGCACATAGCAAAATCGCCAAATTGGACTATTGACTTTTAGACTGATATGGACTATAATGTTACTAAGTAGTTATGAATTGTGTATTATTCATTTTTTGGGGGTTGAGAGGCTGTATTTTATTTTGGTCTCTTTAATGAAATAGGGCAGTACTGTTTTCAGCAACAGTATTGCCCTATTTTTATTTTATATACATAAAATAGAGGTAAATTTTTTTCTTTTATGCTTATCGGATTTATCTATGTAATTAATAAAATTTTTATTTAATTGTGTTTTAATAGTCTTTTTATTTTCAAATTGCAAACTAAATAAAGCATATACTTCTTTTAAATAATATATTTTTTATTAAAATATTGCAAAGAGAGTCAAAAACGTGTATACTTAATGTATTGGAAACAAAACAAGATAAATAGAAATCGGCGAGGAATATTTTTAGAATATTTAATGTTAAAACTATAGTGAATATATATAAGCTATATAAAAAATTATAGGTTTACATTGAACAGTAAAATCAGGGGGAGTTACATATAATGTCAATTAATCAACTAAAAATCCGTAATAATTCTGCAAAAAGCTTGTTAATGACAATTTCTGCTGCAAGTGCAGTGAACTTATTTTTTCAGCTGTCTTTACCAGCAAATTTATTAATCTTTGCTGCTATGTACTTTGTAGTAATAAGGTTTCCGTTATCAGACTGGAGAGATGCTTGTGATATTTCTCAGAGTTATGTGCATACCGGTGCTGCTTTAATGACGCTCGGACTAATATTCAGCGGTTTTAACTCATTTGTTGAAACACGCATACTGTCCGAACAAATAGAAAAACTGGCAAAAATACTTCATTTACAGCCGTTTGTGCTTGTGCAGTGCATAGCACTGGTATGCTGCGGCATTGGAATATATGCCACATATATTGTATTATGCCGTATTATTGTAATTATAAGTCAGCTGCTGAATGAGGTTGATTTTGAACGCAATAGGAGGACGATAATTGCAAATTTGAAATCCAACTGGTGGTTCCCTGTCTCTGCAATAGCCTTTTTTACCCTGTGTCCGATGAATGATATTGTATCATATGTCAGTCTTTTAATTGCAGGGGTGCTTATAACCTTTTTTGCATCTCAGGTATCATCAATATGGTATACACTGTCAAAACGCAGCATAGGTCTTAAAGTCTGGTCATTATTTTGTGCTTTGGGCATCTGTTTGGCTGCCCATGAAAGCTTTTGCTTATATTATATCCCTTCGTTCAGAATTTTCTGGCTCGGAGCACTCAAAGCAGTGCTGTCTGTTTTTTTTGTTTATTGCTGTGTGCTGACATTCTGGAATAAAATAAGGGAAATTTTTGCAGAAACAAAGATATTTAAAGAGGTTAAGGACATTGAGTGGATCATTTATATATCCCTTTTTGTATTGGCTATTGTATGGATGATCATCGCTTTCAGCCAGACAGATGCTCTTTACGGAACCGAGTATAAATGGGATATTATATATACAAGTGATACTCCAATTATAGTTAAAGAGAATGCCTTTATGATTCTTAAACATAGAGACAATGATTTAAGACAGCCCTTGTTTGCAGTGTTTGCTGCACCATTTGCAGGTGTCCCTTATCTTATAGGAAGGGTGTTAAGGGTGTCTGACTGTGTGAAGGCTATGTTATTAGACAGTATTCAGATACTTATGCTTTTGGTTGCTAATTTTATGATGACAAGAACAATGAAGCTTAATTGTACCAGGCGTATCTGTTTTATGGTGCTGTCTTGTTGTACTTATTCATATATGTTGTTTATTCTGATGATGGAGCAATATATAGTAGCCTATTTTTGGTTAATGCTTTTAGTATATTGTATTTCGGAAAAAAGGAGCCCGGATCCTGTTGTATTGTGGGGTGCAGGCGGCACTTTGATAACAAATCTTGTGCTGCTGCCTTTTGCATCTGAAAAAGCCTCACTAAAAAATTATGAAGCCTGGCTCAAGGATATAGTTAAGTCAGTGCTGGCATTTACCGGAATGGTATTGATATTTTGTCGCTTTGAAGTTATTTACAGCTCAAAAGAACGCCTGGAGTTTTACAAAATATTTAGCGGAGAGGGTTTGACCATTACGGATAAGTTGTGCCAGTATACCGGGTTTATATCCAGCTATTTTATTGCTCCCGCGGCAGAGGTGAATGTTACCGATAAGGGACATATTTCCTGGCAGCTGAGCCCCATAACGACCATTAATATTACAGGATTTAGTATTTTTGTCCTGGCCGTTATAAGTGCTATATTAAATAGAAACAAAAGATCTGCTTTGCTGGCTGCGGGATGGATTTGTTTTTCTGTGGTAATGCTTGTAGGACTGGGCTGGGGGACAAAGGAAAACGGACTTATATTGTATTCAATATACTTTGGCTGGGGATTTTTGGTTTTGCTGTTCCAATTGGCGGAAAGAGCGGAAGAAAGGCTGGGTACAAAGCTGCTTATCCCTGTGTTGAGCATTGCCTGCACAGTTCTGCTCGCTGTTGTCAACATTCCCGCAATTATGGAAATGCTTGGTTTTGCGGCGACATTTTTCCCAATTTGAGAGGTATTTATTATGAAAAATTATCTTAAACTTATGCGGGTTCATCACTACATAAAAAATCTTCTTGTTTTTGCGGCTTTGGGATGCAGCGGCAAATTGTTTGATATGGAGAAACTGATTTCGGGAATAGCTGCGTTTTTAATCTTTTGCATGGTTTCATCAATTGTATACATCGTAAATGATGTATGCGACAGCAAAAAAGATAAAAATCATCCTACAAAATGCAAACGCCCTATTGCTGCAGGTACAGTATCTCCCGGGAGTGCATGGATTCTTGCGGCAGTGCTTTTTATTATTGCAGCCGTATGCAACTGCTTGATCTTTAGTCCTGTGGCAACAGCATTGCTGATCCTTTATTTTGCTATGAACATTGCTTATAGCTTTGGATTAAAAAATGTTCCTCTTGTTGATATTACTATTTTGGTTGCAGGTTTCCTTATCCGCATTCTTTATGGTGCTATAGTGACAAATATTGCCATATCCAACTGGTTGTATCTGACTGTTATTGCCATGTCATTTTATTTTGCACTTGGTAAACGCAGAAATGAGCTTAGGTGGGTTGGAGATAAAGGAACAAGACAGGTGCTTAAAGCATACCCAATCGGTTTTCTTGATAAAAATATGGTTATGTGTATGACTTTGGCAAATGTATTTTATGCTTTATGGAGCGTAGATAAAAAAACGATTGAATTTTATAACAATCAATACCTAATATTTACAGTTCCTATAGTTATGCTGATTACTATGAAATATAGTTTGGATATAGAAGGAAATTCAGTAGGAGACCCGGTGGAGGTACTTTTTCGTGATAAGGTGCTGATTGTACTTTGTGCAGTTTACCTGGCAGTTATGTTTATGCTTTTATATTTATAAAGTAATTATCAGGAACAGCAGCATATGCATTGTTTGGCAGGCAGGATTTGCTATAATATAAAAGGAAGTGGATAATTAGGAGATGAGTATTAGAGATAGAAGGATTGATCAGCTTCGCAGCTTTGCAATGTTATGGGTGATCTTTGTCCATGTTTTATATTGGAGTACTTTTATTACGTCTGAATATGCTAATACAATAAAGTCTTTTTGTCTTTTTGAAATGCCTTTATTCTTTTTCGTTACAGGGGCGGCAAACAGCTTTGGCAGAAATACCGGCTATTGTAATTTTGTTTTAAGGCGTTTTAAGAGGATATTGATCCCATACTGGGTTTTTGCTATTATCTGTGCGGTTATATCCATCGCAAAGTATAGCTTTGAAGAAGGCGCATTCCGTTCAGATGCAATTAGAATTTTTATTTCATGGCTGATACCTAATGATGCCCAGATAACATCTGTTCCCTACCTGAAATGGGCACTTTGGTTTATTCCGGTTTATTTGTGCATTGTTCTGATACTTCCACTGCTTAAGAAATACAAACAGTCAAAGGAACGAGTTGTCTTTGGAATACTGCTTGGGGCACTTTTTGTGGTAACTGATATATTCAATTTGGGCTGGATACAGAACGTTTCGTTCTACTGCTTGTGGGTATATATAGGATTGTTTTATACGGAGATAAAGGAGAATATCAGGTCAAAAAACTTTTGTGGATACTTACTCTGTGTATTCATAATAAGTGTTGTGCTGATTGGTATCCTGTATTTCAGCAGTCAGTCATTGGATATGCAGAAAAATAAATTTCCTCCCAATATAAGGTTTTTGATATTTTCGGTTATGATGATATCATTGATCATATTATTGCTCCCTTGCTTTTTCAGAGCATTTGATTACATAGAAAAATATCCTGTGGCTGCAAAGATATTTGACTTGTATTCCACACATAGCTTGACGATATTTTTATATCAAGTTTTTGCCTTTAGTTTTACAATTCCTCTGACTGATATGATTATACCAATGGAGGGCGGAGGGTTTGCCGTGTTGAAAGTATTATTATGCTTGTTTATGACGATACCTGCCTGTGCTTGTTTTGCAGTTATATTTAGCAGGTTTGAAAAAAATTGATGATAAAAGGCAATAATTAGTATAGTCCGTTATGGTCTGTTGCAGATTTGCTTAAAAGCAGATATATAGCAAACATTTGTAACTATGTTCTTTAAATAAAAAAGTTTCTATCTACAGTCTGACTTAGCTGTAAATAGAAACTTTAGCTTTTATTTCTTCTTTTTAGAGGCCTTTTTCTCGGCTTTCTGCTTAGCCTTCTTTTCCTTGGCTTTTTCTTTCATCTCAGCTGCGGATTTCATACCGGCTACATTTACTATATATAGACCCGCTATGTCAATTTTTACCGATTTTTTAAGCGGCAGTGCGTTATAAACGTTTTTATCGCATATAAGGGTCACTATCTGAGGTCCGATCTTAACTTGTGCAAAGTACATCTTAACAAACTTTGCACGTTTGGGAATATTGTCCATCACCGCCTTAGGCATATGGACATTGGTTATTTTATCCCGTCTTTTATCTATGATGTAGGCGGTTTGCGTCATTTTCTGCCTGTTTATCATTTCCTCCTGCTCGTCGAGCTTTTTATATGCCCAACGGTTGAGAAAAAAGAAACCTGCAACGATAACTACAACCAACAGTATAATTAAAAGAAGTATGTCGGATAAGGTCATTTAAAATCCTCCTTTAGTAAGTATCATATCTATAATATACCAATTAAGGGGGATTAGTCAACCGTTAATTTGCAACCGTATTGATATGTTTAAGCAGGCTTTCGGCAATGGCTGAACTTATTATCTCCGAAAGGGCTATTACCTCATTAAGCCGCACGGTGGATAAATTGGTAAGGGTGTTGCCGTGGCAGGAACCTACTATTCCTGTTATTGCCAGATTGCCCACAGCGGTAAGGGCTCTGTTTACGCCGGCTCCGGGTACCACGCTTCCCTCCGAAAGGGTTACCGAGCCTATATGTGTTCCCAGACAGGCATCTACCGCTATTATATAGGGTTTTGGAGAAATTGAGCCTAAGCTCTCTATGGTTTCCTTTAAGTTAAGAGCATGTACTGGACTTTCAAGGGTGCCCAGAACGGATATTTTACCGCCAAATATTGCTTTTAATCTGCTGCCCGTTATAGGACCAAGGCAATCCCCTGTCAGCCTGTCCGAGCCTATGCACAGAACTATGGGACGTACATCAGAGGGGATGCGTGCTCCGATCAGTCTGCTTAAAGAGTCTACAGGCTGTTTGTCATAAGGATTTATATAATATACCAGTTTGGAAGATGTCATTTCATCACCCTTCTTTTTTTTATAGTGTACGCTTTTTTTGCAAAAATATGTACAGCTGTCGGCTAAAATGTGGTTATTACCAAAATATGGATAAAATTTGTTTTACGAAAGTTGGAATGCGCCGACAGCCTTTGGCAATATTCTTGAATTTAAAGTGTTAGTATCTTAATGCAGTAATTAAAAATACGTAGGAAGAAAGGGTGTTAATTATGAACGAAGAGGAAAAAACAGTACTGCCTGCCAATGTCAAACAAATAGGCAGTATAACAGGCGGCAGCCGTATCTATATGGAGGACTATGCTTGTACATACTTGCAGCAGTATGCCCAGTGTGAACCAGGCAGGGAAAAGGCGGCTTTTTTGGTAGGCAAATGCTGTGAGATAGATGGTGAGGAAATACTTTTTATCAGTGGCGTTATAAAGGGCAAGTATACAGTCAGAAGAGGAGGTATGACCGAACTTACGGAAAAAAGCTGGCAGTATGCGGAAAAGCAGCTTAAGATGTATTTCGAGGGACTGTCTGTGGTTGGTTGGGCTTATATACAGCCCGGCTTTGAGGACTATTTAAGTGACAGCCTTATGGATTATCAGCGAAGATATGCTCAAAAGGGGCTTAATGTATTGTTTTTAAACGATCCTACAGAAAAGATCAGCAGTTTTTTTAAGTGGGATGAGGAAAGCGAAACCTTTATGGCAGTTAAAGGCTATCTTGTTTACTATGAAAAAAACGAGGGTATGCACGAATATATGCTTGAAAATAAGCTTAAGACTGTTGTTAAGGAAGATACCGCAAGTGCTGAGCCTACAACCGATGAAAAGCTTACCCGCACGGTCCGTTCCGCTGACAGCAACAAGAATAAGGTAAGGGCAGCCGAACAAAAACGTCTGTCCAATTTACTTGGCAGTGTCAGTTTTGTAATGCTGCTTGTGTGCTTTGTAATGGGTGCAGGGCTTATTCGCAGTGACGAACGTATTAATGTGCTTGAACATGAGCTCAGCTTGCTCCAAAGTGATTTGGAAGGTGTGCAAAGTGTATTTGCTTCCCAAAACGGAGAACCATCAACGGAGACCTCAACACAGGCAACAAGCGTTGAAACGACAACGATGGTACAGACTACTCTGGAAAGCAAACAAGAAGAATATGTCAGCTATACTGTAGAGGAAGGGGATACTCTGCTTAAGATATGTAAAAATGAGTACGGCAATGGAGACAGAGTAGAGGAAATAATGGAGCTTAACGACATAGATGACCCTTCAAGGCTGTATGTGGGTATGGAGCTTAAGCTCCCACAGGAGTGAAATTATGAGGGGTGAAAAGGAGGCTGCCGCAGCCCTTGCCCATGAGGTGAAAAATCCCCTTGCCCTTATCAGGGCAAATATGGATTTAATTAAGCCTGCGGTCAGCGATGAAGAGAGCAAAAAGTGTATTGAGCTTATTTACAGGGAGATAGACCGTATTAACAACGTTGTGACCGGATATGTTTTCAGCAGGGAGGAAAATGAGATTATCTTTGTTGAAGACCTTATCTGCGATGTTATTGACGAGTACCATGTTACCGACAATAAAAGCGTGGAGTTTATTATAGAGGCTGCCGATGAGGAACTTTGCGTCAAGGCAAGCTACAGTAAGCTTTGTATTCTGTTTTTTAATATTTATAAAAATGCCGTTGAGGCTGTGGAAGAAAAAGGGGTTATTTTAACGGAGATAGAGGGCGGTAAGGAGCTTGTTACCGTTAAGGTTACCGATAACGGTAAGGGGCTTGATGAAGGTATTGCCGCTGCCGTGGGACAGCCTTTTGTAAGCGGAAAAGAGGACGGTATGGGGCTGGGCATAGCTATCTGTAAACGTATAGCCGAAGAATACGGCGGAGATGTCAGTTTGGAAAATGTAAAGGAGGGAGGCTGTAGGGCAACTGTTACCCTTGCCGCCTATAAAAGGTGAATTGAAAGCTGCGGAGAGGACTAAGGTCACCGCAGCTTTTTATTTCTTGATGGGAAAATGTGGGAAAATCTAAAAATATTAGCCTTTAGAAAGGAGAAGGTGCACTAAAAATGACTAAATTAGTACACACTTCTGATGTGTCCCATGGGAATTGAACCCACGACCTTTCGGTTCGGAGCCGAACGCTCTATCCACTGAGCTAGGGACACTTATATTTAATTTTTCACGGGGCGGTTTACGATATACACGCCGAGGCTTACCAGCACCAGTGCTACAAGTGTATTTACATTAAGAAACTCATCCCCTAGGAATATACCCGAAAGTATAACGCCGAATACAGGGTTTAAAAAGCAGTATACGGATATTTTACCCACGGGATTATACTTAAGCAGCTGTGCCCATACAGCAAATGCCACCGATGATAGCAGTGCAAGATATACCAGCATAGCAAAGGCGGAAAGGCTGGGTATTGACAGATGTCCGCCGAATACCAGACCTATTATAACAAGGAGTATACCACCAAAGGAGAGATGTATACCCGTTACCATTACCGAGTCCGCATCAGCCGTAACAAATTTGGTAATTACAGAGCCAAGGGCAAAGCAAAATGCGGCTATCAGTATAAAACCGTCACCCATAAAGGTAAAATTCATATCCACGCTTCCGCCGCCCATACAGCAGATCACAACGCCGCCAAAGCCCAGTATGCAGCCCACAAGCTTAGTCAAATTCATCCTGTCGCTTTTAAAGCAGAAGTGGGCAAGTATAACCGCAAAAAAGTTGCCGATGGAGTTAAGTATTGAACCCTTTACTCCGGTCAGGTAAATGAGGCTTATATAGAAGAAAATATATTCCAAAGTGGTTTGTATAAAGCCAAGGAGAAGTATTCCTTTAAGCTGTCCCCTTTTAGGCAGTATAAGGCTTTTGTGCATTACCGTATTAAAAATGGTAACAATAATACCGGCAGCGGTGAAACGTATGCCGGCAAAGAGCATCTTTGAAGCAATGTCTTCGGATGGAATTTCAAACAGCTCGTAGCCTATCTTAATGGCAGGAAAAGCGCTGCCCCAAAGAAAAGTAGCTATAATGGCACAGATAAATATATTAAGCGGTTTGGTAAAAAAATTACCTTTTTCCATCGCAAATTACTCCTTCGTTTTATTGCCCCACTCTTTGCTTTTCAAAGCAAGGGGCTGTGGATTTCACAGCCCCGAAAAATCTTTGGATTGTAATAGTTATTACTTCTGTACAAGATGTACTGCAAAGCCTGCAATCTCGTCCTTAAGGTAGATAGATGTAGTCTTGCCGTTCTTAACTGAAGCAGAGTCCATATCAAACTCAACGCCCTTAACCTCGGAAAGATAACGGATAGCTCTGTCAACGCTGTTAGTGCTGATAGCGATATGACCGTTAGTACCTTTGAACATCTGCTTTCTTACCTCGATGCCCTTGCCTGCAAATACAGCTGAGCTGTGGTCGTCGTACTCGAAGCCGAAGATGTCACAGAACTTCTTGGCAGCAGCGGCAGCAACATCAGCATTTTCTGTGTTGATACCTACGTGAGCGAACTCAAGACCGAGCATAGCCTCAACAGCCTCTCTACAGAGCTTGGTGATTTCGTCAAACTTGCCTTCCTTGATAAGGGAACCCTTAACCATCCAGCTGCCGCCGCAGCAAAGGATCTTGTCGTAAGCAAGGTAGTTGTTAAGGTTGCCTGCGTTGATACCGCCTGTAGGCATAAACTTAACATTTGTGTAAGGACCGCACATAGCCTTGATCATTGGAAGACCGCCGGCAGCTTCGGCAGGGAAGAACTTGATAACCTCAAGACCGCATTCGAGAGCCTGCTCAACATCGCTTGGACGTGAAGTACCTGGAGTCATAAGGTATCCCTTTTCGTTGCAGTACTCAACAACCTTTCTGTTAAAGCCGGGAGATACAAGGAACTTTGCGCCTGCTGCAACAGCCCTGTCAGCCTGCTCGGTTGTAAGTACGGTACCTGCACCTACGATAAGCTCGGGAACCTCGGCAGCCATCCTCTTGATAGCTTCCTCAGCCTCAGCTGTTCTGAAAGTTACCTCAGCACAAGGGATACCGCCTGCTACAAGTGCCTTAGCAAGAGGTACAGCCTTTTCAACGTCATCAATAACAACTACGGGAACAATACCGATAGTGCCTAATTTCTTTAATAAATCGTTCATTGGGATAATCCACCTTTCCATATAAATGCAAATTTATTTGCTTAATGTAATTGTACCACCTGTCAAACTATAAGTCAACAAGTGTATTTATACAATTTAATAATGAAAAAACTCTGAAATTTTTACAAATTATCAAATTGCAAATTTAGCCAAAATGTTATATAATATTTACGTAAAATTAACGGGAGTTATCCCTATCATATATTTAAAGGAGAAAGAATATGCAAGACATACGTAAGCACCCAATAGGCAAACTCGGTCTTATCGGTATGAAAGGCTGCGAGGAAATTACCGACAAAATCGACAGCTACCTCTTGGAATGGGCTAAGGACAGACATCTCGATCCGGACATTACCACCTTTAAAATAGGCTACGACTGCCCACGTTTCAGCTCAGGCGAGGCTAAGGCGGTTATTACCGAGTCGGTACGTGGATTTGACATCTTCATTGTATGTGATGTATTCAACTACGGTGTTACCTATAAAATGTACGGTATGGAAGTGCCTATGAGCCCGGATGACCATTACGCCGACCTTAAAAGACTGATTGCGGCTATAGGCGGCAAGGCTAAACGCATTACCGTAATTATGCCTATGCTTTATGAGTCAAGACAGCATAAGCGCAACGCCAGAGAGTCCCTTGACTGTGCTATTGCACTTCAGGAGCTTCACAATATGGGCGTTGACAGCATCATTACCTTTGATGCACACGACCCAAGGGTACAGAATGCTATCCCTTTGAGCGGCTTTGAAAATGTTCAGCCTTATTATCAGATGATTAAGGCGCTTGTAAACAACGTACCCGATATTGAGTTTAATAAGCATAAGCTTATGATGGTTTCTCCTGATGAGGGTGGTATGGCAAGGAGCATTTACTATGCATCCGTGCTTGAGCTGGAAATGGGTATGTTCTACAAAAGAAGAGATTATTCAGTTGTTATCAACGGTCACAATCCTATCATAAGTCATGACTTCTTGGGTGACAGTGTGGATGGTATGGACGTTATCGTTGTTGATGATATGATATCCTCCGGAGAGTCCCTTATTGATGTAAGCCGCAAGCTTAAGGAAAGGGGTGCAAGGCGTATCTTTGCCTTCATTACATTCTCCCTCTTTGTGGACGGACTTGAAAAGTTCGATAAAGCATATGAGGAGGGCTGTTTTGAAAAGATATTCTCCACCAATATGGTATATGCAAAGCCTGAGCTGCTTGCAAGAGAGTGGTTCGTGCAGGCGGATATGAGTAAGTACACGGCGCTTATCATAGATACTCTTTATTGGAACAAGACTATGGCAGATCTGCTTGATCCTGTTAAGCGTATTAAAAACTTCCTTGAAAGAAAGGATAAGCTTCCAAAGCACGATTAATTATCAAAAAGGTTTCCGATTTTTTTCGGAAACCTTTTATTTTTACGCAGTTTTGCCAAGCCTTTTATATACCAGTATATACATTGTCATAAAACAGGCAAGTCCTCCTATAAAGTTTGATACAGGTTCTGCAAGGAATACGCCGTTGACCCCTATGGCAGGTATCAGGGGCAGCAGGCAGGTAAGGGGTATTACAATGATTACCTTTCGCAGCATTGAAAAGAACATGGCAAACTTTGCCTTGCCCAGTGCCTGAAATACCGTTTGCCCCGTAAACTGAAACATCATCATAAAAAATCCGAAGAAATAAATGTGCATTGAGCTTGTTGCAATGGGCAGCAGTGACGGATCGTTGTTGAAAAATCCCACAAGCTGTTTTGAAAATACCATTACAAGCAGCCAAGCCGCTGTGGTATACACAAGCAGTACGGCTGCCATCAGCCTTATTGCGTATTTAACCCTGTCATACTTTGCAGCCCCGTAATTATAACTGATTACAGGCTGTGTGCCGCTGCCTACGCCCGTAACCCCAAGAGTTACTACCTCTCTTACGGAGTTTATTATAGTCATGGCGGCAATATAGGCATCTCCGCCATGGATAGAAAGCATTTTGTTGCAGACTATCTGTGTTGCTCCGTTGGTTATTTGCATTGTAAAGCCTGAAAGACCGAGCGCCAATATTTTTTTAACTCTGTCCGCTTTAAGCTTGAAAGCGGAAACTTTAAGCTTAATTTCCGTGCGCCTGCCAAGCAAAAAGCTTGTGGTCCATACAGCGGATAAAAACTGGGAAATTACTGTAGCATAGGCTGCCCCTTTTACTCCCATATCAAGTCCGAATATAAATATAGGGTCGAGTATAACGTTGCATACCGCACCTATGGATACCGTAGCCATACCGATTTTTGCAAATCCCTGAGCATTTATGAAGTAGTTAAGTCCCAGACTGAGCATAACAAAGACAGTACCCATAAGATATATTGATATGTAGTCGTAGGCATATCCGAAGGTGGCGTCGCTTGCGCCGAAAAGATACAAAAGAGGTGTTTTGATAAGGCTGACACCGATGCCTATTATTATTCCCGTTATTATGAGCAGTATAAAGCTGTTGCCCAGTATCTGCTCCGCTTCTTTATCGTCACCCTTTCCTCTTTCTATTGAAAAAAGGGGACCACCGCCGGTACCCACAAGATTGGCAAAGGCTATTGTCAGGGTGCATATGGGGAAGGCTATGCCCAGCCCTGTAAGGGCGTTTGTGGAATCCTCCGGCAGTCGTCCGATAAATACACGGTCAATTATGTTGTAAAGTATGTTTATAAGCTGTGCTATGGTCATGGGTACAGACAGCCTCCATATGTGGGAGGCTATGCTGCCCTGAGCAAAGTTGTTATTTATATGCTGCATTGTTTTTCCTCCGTTCGTATATATTATACTATAACATCGGAAAATTTCAAATATTGCATTTTATTTGAAAAAAGCTTATACTATATCTGCTAAGGAGGAATGATAAATGGATACTTTGATTTTTGCGGCTAATTCCGTTTTGCCCATAATACTGGTAATACTTCTGGGTTATTGGCTGCGGCAAATCGGCTTTTACAGCAAAGCCTTTCTGCGCACGGCAAACAAGCTTGTTTTTAACGTGGGCATACCCTCCTATTTGTTTTACAATGTTTACACTATTGAGGATTTCGGGCAGATTAATGTGGGGGTGGTGGTGTACTGTACTCTTGCCATTCTTGTTCTGTTTTTTGTGGGTCTGGGCTGTACTCTGCTTTTTACCAAAGAAAAAGGCAAGCGAGGAGTTCTTACTCAATGTGTTTTTCGTTCCAATTTTGCAATAATCGGTCTTACCCTTGCCGAGGCTATAGGCGGCAGTGATGCGGTAGGTATAGCTGCCGTTCTTTCGGCTTTCAGCATACCGCTGTTTAACGTGCTTGCGGTTATCACCCTGTCTATATTCAGTGAAAACGGCAGCGGCAGACCTTCTGTTAAAAGCATATTTATTTCCATTGCAAAAAATCCCCTTATTATCGGCGTTGTTCTTGCCATGATCTGTCTGTTTGTGCGTTACCTTGAGCCTTTGGGAAGTGACGGTCAGCCGGTATTTACCATTAAGGATGATATGCCTTACCTGTTTAAGGCGGTCGAGAGCGTCAGCAGCATTGCTTCTCCCCTTGCGCTGATTGTACTGGGTGGTCAATTCACTTTTTCGGCTGTTGGTTCCCTTGCAAAGGAAATAGTTTACGGTACAACATGGCGCCTTGTTATAGCACCTGTAGCAGCGATAGGAGCGGCATATCTGCTTACTTCATTGGGCGTTATAAATGTAACGGCTGCGGATTATCCTGCCTTTATAGCCCTATTTGGTTCTCCGGTAGCTGTTTCCTCCGCTATTATGGCAGAGGCTATGGGCTGCCATGGTGAGCTTGCCCGTCAGCTTGTGGTGTGGACAAGCCTTGTATCTATAGCTACAGTCTTTTTCAGCATAGTAATACTTCGTAGTTTGGGAATGATCTGATTATTTCATCTTATTAAAAAACGCATAACTGCTTTTTCCGCTCGGACGGTTAAACCTGCCTAAGGTGATTATGCCGTCCGAGTTTTGATTTAGTATGTTTACCCTTTCACCGCAGGTCAAAGCCACTTCAAACCCCATTTCACTGAGTACTTCTTTTGAACCTTCGGATATTTTTCCGTAGGGATAGGTAAATATACGGCAGTCCTTGCCTATGTACATCTTTATTTCTTCCTGCATCCTGCCTATGTCTCCCGTCAACAGTTCCCTGTAACTTTCATCGCTTTCCCCGTATTTCCTGCCGCAGCCCACACGTCCTTTGTCATCGCTGTGCAGGTCATAGGTGTGGTTGCCTATCTCTACAAGTCCGCTGTCGCTCATTTCTTTAAGTTCTTCCCATGTTAAATACGAATAGTCAAGATTATGATCTTCCTGTGAGGAAAAAGCATCTGTGCATATGCCCATAGGCGATATTACCGCTTTGCATCCATATTTTTTTAGAAGGGGATACATATATGCATAAAAGCTTTCAAATCCATCATCTACGGTCAGCATTATAGGTTTTTCCGGCAAATCTTCTTCACCTTTGCAGTATGCAGCTACCTCGGCGCAGCTCACCGTGGTGTATCCCTCTTCAAGCAGATATTTAATGTCATTTTCCACTACCTCGGGACTTACGTTGTAGTCACCCCATAAACGTTTTTTTTCCGATATGTTGTGATACATTATTATAGGAAGTTTTTTACCTGCTTCGGGCGCAAAAGTAGGGGCACTGTTGTATAATATGTGTGCACATATAACTGTCAGTATTATCAATATAGCCCCCAGTATCAGGGCTGTTATCATCTTCTTCATTGTTACACTTCCTGTTGCCTTTGGTTAAATTATATGCTGAAGTTGGATGTATATATATATTTTTTTAGTTATGCTCTCAAATCGGTTTGACGTATGGATGGATTCTAAGTCCTTTACTTTTTCCCCTCTCTGCTGTATAATATTAATCAGAGAGGGGGATGTTGAGTGGATATAAAAGAAACACGTGAGAGCCTTGAACTTCGTCATAAATACGATGAGGCTTGTAAACGATTACTTGCCAATAAAGAAATCCTTGCCCAGATATTAAAGGCTTGTGTCGAAGAATACAAAGACTGTAATGTATATGATATAGCTGACAAATATATAGAAGGCACACCGGAAGTGTCAAAAGAAGATATTCATAGGGATGCTGAGTACTCCGATATAGTAGGGCTTAATACAGAAGATAGTTCTGTAAGTGAGGGCACGTTCCGTTTTGATATACTTTTTAAAGCAAAACTGCCGGATAGTGGGGATGAAATAGGCTTAATTATCAATATAGAAGCACAGAATAAATATAATGCAGGATATCCATTGATCAAGCGGGGAATATACTATTGCAGCAGAATTATTTCCTCTCAGTATCGGCGATATTTTGAAAAATCCCATTATGAGAACCTGAAAAAGGTTTATTCCATATGGATATGTATCAATGTACCTGAGGAGCGGAAAAACACTGTAACACGCTATAGGATAACAGAGCAGAATATAATAGGAAACGCTAAAGAGGATAAGGTCAACTATGACCTGATAAATGTGGTTATGGTCTGCCTTGGAGATAAAAATCATAAAGACTATAAGGGAATACTTAAATTCCTTGATGTCCTCCTGAAAAGTACTCAGAGGCAGGAAAGACAAGAAACCCTTGTGGATGAATTCGGATTAAGGATGGATTCTGACTTAGGAAGAGAGGTGTCTGGTATGTGTAACTTAAGTGAGGGTATCTTAGAACGAGGTATAGAACAAGGTATAGAACGAGGTATTGAGAAGACCCTTATAAATGCTTTTAATTCCGGTATGAATATAGCGGCAATGAAGGCATTCAGTGGCCTAAGTGAAAATGAAATAAGGCGTATACTTAAGGCTAGAGGGTATGATATTTAAACTTCACATTTAGGTTAATTAAAGTAATCGCTCCGACCGGATTCGGGGCGATTGTTTTTTTATAACAGACAACTGTCATCTGTCAAGATTTATTTATATTAGTTCTGTACGTATAATTATGTCTTTATTGTAAAACAGACACAGTATGTTCATATAAATTAACAGTTTATTTACAAATTTTGTGAAAATTTTCAAAAAAAACTTTGACGTTTTGGTAAGATTTGTTTAAGCTGACAAAATGTTTGCATAATTGAACATAAAGGTAAAAAAAACTTGAAAAAACCCAATTAAAATGCTATTATAATATTGATTATCAATATAGGAGGTTTGGGTCTCTTGTGTGGATAATACATATCTTGAATATTGAGGCTTTCGCTTGACCGTTTAAGGGCGTCTGCCTGTATTTTGGGATATGATTTTGCTTTTAAAGGGAATGCCGCGGGGAAGGGTTTTGTACCTTGTCTGTTGCGATGTGGGAGTTGCAGCAGCCGGCAGTTACTGCGTCAATATGGAGAATGTACTCACCTTTGAACGGTACTCTCGTATGCCCTATGGGGTAAATGTATTTTGGGTTTTATACCTTGGTGTTTTGCACTATTTCGGTAACGGATAAGACGGTCTGCCTACGAGGGGACAGGGTCGCCCCGTCCGTTGCGTACCTGCCGATTTATGCTTTCACAAAGGTGTACCCTCGTACAAAATACGTCAAAATCACAATATAAGGAGGATGATTTTTATGAATTTAAAGTTAAGGAGAACTTTAAGTTCTTTCCTTGCATTTGTTATGCTGTGCTCTTGTATGGTAGTGGCAAATGCGGGAAGTGTGTTTGCGGCAACGGAAACTTGGTCATATGAGGATAATGGAACAACATTGCCAAGTTGGATTGTTTCATTCGATATAGCGGATGGTGTTGTAACCACAGAAGCATTTAGCTCTGATAGAGGAGCAACATTTGTAGATAATATTTTTAATAACAATACTTCAAATGCTGTGGCAGGACAAACTGGAATTACTGCTCGAAATTTTTCTATAATAACTTCAGTAGATAATGCAACTGTGAAGTTATATATGGTAAGGCAAAATGAAAAGAGTACTACCCTGCAAATAAACAGTGATGCTGGAGAAGCCAATCCCAGTGAATTCACTGTGTATGGAAGAGAGCAGAAGAACATCGAAGCAATAAATATAACTTTTACAAATGCTGGTACATACAGCTTTAGTGGAGGAGACGCAGCTACTTGCCTTTTTAGAGCTGAATTAACACAAGATGGAAGTGTAACACCCCCTGAAGAAGACACTTACACTGTTTCTCTTAATGCCGGTGAAAATGGTACGACTGCTGTTACAGTTGACGGTGTTGATTTAGTAAGTGGCACTGAATATGCTGCAAATTCAGAGGTTGTGGTTACTGCAACACCTGATGAAGGATATACGGCTGAGGTTAAAGTTAATGACAGTGCTGTTCCTTTAACAGATAACAGCTATACATTTACTTTAAGCCAAGATACCAATATAGTTGTTACATATAATGCTGTAGAAGACCCAGAGCCACCTGTGACAGGTGATACAGTGACATTGGTTGATAAAATTGATCTGTCAAGTATATCCACCGGTTCTGTATCAAGCGGGACATGGGCAGGTAATTTCCAGTTAGTGCCAGATCCAGATACGGCGAATACAGACAGCTTAACTGTGGAAAGTGCAGAAAACGTAGAAGTCAATGGAGATACCATCGACAAGTATGTCAGACTTAATCGCAACGATTCAAGCATTAAGTTTACACCAACAGAAGATGGTACATTATATGTTTGGGCAAGGGGAAACTCTTCCGGTACAACTACACCGGGTATAAAGCTTAGCGACAGTGATAAAACTGAAATAACTCAGGATGTTAACAAGGCTGATGGTGCGATAGCTAGAGTTGAATTCCAAATCACTGCAAATGTTGAGTATACTGTTTCCAGAAGTGCGGGAACAGGTACAAACATCTATCTGTTAGGTACTACAGTGCCTTGTGAAGGTTCTACTGAGCCTGTAGAGCCTACGGTCGGAGTACAGGTTATTCCGGACCAAACTGAGGATGAGGGGTCCGGTATAATTACGCTTACATACACATTTTCGGACAAAACCGGCAATCTTGTAAATGTTATCGAAGAGAGAGCTAACACATCTGCTTACGCTACAGTAGGCAACCTTCAGGAGATTGCTCCGGGAATTGATGAAACTGCGGAAGAAGTGTATGAACGCGGTGATGCAGTGAATACATATGTAACCTTATCAAGTGACGGCGCAACATTATACGATAATAGTACAGATTATACCACAAGACTTGCTATTCCTTTTATTGAAGATGCAGGTACAACTACCATAACAGGTACTGTTACAATAGAGGAAGACGCTTCAACGGCTTCAAGCTGGAATATAATTGATATGGGTCCCGTTGCTCTTAGATATGATAGAGGTACACTATATTTATATGATCCAGAAGCAGGAGCACAGGTAACAGGCTCGAGCAGCATGAGTTGCTCACTCACAGCAGGAACAGTTATAGATTTTGAACTGGCAATGAATTTGGATACCCATACAGCAACTGCCAATATAACTGTTGGTGATACATCGGCTACTATGACAGGTAATGTCAGTCCAAACAGCGATACCGGTGTATATGAAATTATGGACTGGATTGTATTTGGTACAGGTGGTTCTACAACTAACAGAGATATTACAGTGTCTGATTTGACTATTACCGATACAAACGGTGCGTCTATCATAGGTATTAACGGAACTGCACCTGAAGATGGAGGTTATGAATTTGTTGAAAATGATACTGCAAATAACCCTGTAAATGTTGCATTACTTAGAAGAGGTTTCAACTATTACATTGTGTCAGTTATAAAAAACGAAGCTGTCACATCAGGTGAATACGCAGAAGTTGTTCAGAATGTTCTATATCCATTAGTGGATGGAATAAGGCAAGACGACGGGGTTTATAACGAGTTAGATCGCTCAAATGAAGTGTTTGAGGGTATAGAAGTTAATGGTACGGTATATACCGCAACAGACTTCGGCGGTCAAGAGGGAGATTATCTCTTTGCCTCTCGTATAGAGAACGATGTTCAAGAAACCATTATGAATATGAGAAATAATATTCTGCAAAGAATAGCTACTGTATTGACACCAAATGCAGAAGCTGCGGCATAAGAAAAGGAGGTAAAATAATATGAAAAAAGTATATACAAATCCGGAAATTGTTTTTACCTCTTTTGAGGCAAACGATAGCTTAATGGCAGCAATAAATCCAAGAAGTTATAATCAGACATCGTTTAAGCGTAATAGTGCTAATGTATTTACTGAACAAATGCAATAATTAAAACTTTTAAAGGGGCATCTTCGGATGCCTCTTTTATACAAACAGTAACGGGGGCTGTCGCCCTTGCAAGAAAAACACTTTTGCTACGCAAAAGCCAGCCTTTGGCTGTCCGAAAAGCACGTTTGCCTTTGGCAAAAGCAAGGCTGCGCCTTGGCGGATTACCTTTTTCCGGTGCAGAATTAATTTCTTTAGGCTCATAATTAAAGTCTGCGACGTTTTTATATACCAGCAATTTCAGTATTTCGCTGAAATAATAAAATTTATTCAAAATTTTGCAGCAAATTAGGGGCTGTTAATGCGACAGCCCCGTTATATTTTGTTTAAATAAAATTATTTTGTTAAAGATCTGTTTATTTGCAATATTACTCTGCTATCACAAGCGGTTCCGTCAGATCCTTATTAACTGCTCCGCTAAGGGGCATATAATACATATTGGTTGCAAATATTTCCTTATCATACAAACCTTTTGGTGCATTTTTTACATTGGTTATTACAGGTACCTTTGCTTTTTCCGCAAGCTCCGACACCAGATGAGCCTTACTGCGTTTAAAGCCCAGTACTCTTATATATTTAACCCCATTTGTCATATCAATATCCGTCTTTTTTATATCCAGCAAAATATGCAACAGTGCCCTTCTTACCCTTGAGTGGGTATATCTCTTGCTCTTAACTGCATTTGCAAGTTCCGTTATGCTTTCAAAGGCGGTTATGGAAGGTATTCGATTTTCAAGTCCCTCTGTTATTCCGTCTATCAGCGCAAGATCCTGAGGATTTTCCGTGCGAAGTATATATTTAAGTGCGTCTGTATACAGGTCAATATGAGGCAGCTTATTTTCAAGCACTTCCTTAAGCAGTTCATAGCAGTTGGATGGAATAGCAGAGAGTGCAATATCCGTTTCACAATTATACAGGCTGTGCCTTATTGCTGCGGCGGATGAAATTTCCCCGGTCATTGCCATGCTGTTATATGCGTTCACCTCACGCTTTATGGTGACAGGTAAAATTGTGCTTTTAAGTCGGTCAAGGGCACGGAGATATTCCAGAGCAAGTATATTGTTGGACTTTGAAAGAAAACTCATATCCCTTGACAGTATTTCACTAAGTGCTCCCTCCCTTGCGGCAGCATAGCTTATACCTTCATTAAGTCTTTTGTGTAAAGCTGCCTTAAATGCCGGTGTTTCGTTATTCAGCAGATTTGCAGCCTCCTTAAACAGGTCTATATCTCCCGCTTCCGTGCCGAAGGAGACTATATCTATCATACCGCTTTTGTTAAGGGTGTCCACAGCCCCGAAGGCGAATACATCCGCCGCCCCTGTGGCATAGCATACGGGCAGCTCCAGCACCATATCAACACCGTTTATAAGTGCCGCTCTGGTACGCAGGAACTTGTCCGCTATTGCGGGTTCCCCACGCTGTACAAAGCAGCCGCTCATTACTGCAATTACATTTTCCGCCTCTGTCAAAGCCAGTGTGTTTGATATATGCAGCCTGTGCCCCTTGTGAAAGGGATTGTATTCAGCTATTATTCCGACATTCATATTTTTTCCTCTTTCTATTAATCTGCCTTTCCTCAATTAAAACATTAAACGTCTGAAATGTCAATTCATAATACAAAAATTATTAACTCAGAAATGGCAGGAAAGACGAAAGCACTATTGTAATATTTGTTAAAAAAGACTTGCTGCTTTTTTTGAAAATTATAAATTTTTTTATGAAAAAATCTATTGTATATATATGTTAAAAGGTTTATAATAAAAGTAATAATGAATATCTGCGGCAATGCTGCGGCTGTTCCATTAATTCACTTAACGGAAAGGGGAACTTTTAATGAACTTTTTAGAATCAATTAAAGAAAGAGCAAGAGCTGACAAAAAGACCATTGTTTTACCTGAATCGATGGATAAAAGAACCTTTGAGGCAGCCGAGAAAATTTTGAAGGAAGGCATTGCCAATCTTATTATTATCGGTACTCCCGAAGAGATTGAAGAAAACAGCAAGGGCTTTGATATATCCGGTGCCACTATCGTTGATCCGTTTAACGATCCAAACAAGCAGAAGTATATCGACAAGTTTGTTGAGCTTAGAGCCAAGAAGGGTGTAACTGCCGAGATGGCTAAGGAGCAGATGGAGAAGGACTATATGTACTATGCCTGCCTTATGTGTAAGTGCGGCGATGCTGACGGTGCCGTATCTGGTGCCTGCCATTCAACAGGCAATACTATTCGTCCTGCACTTCAGCTGCTTAAGACTAAGCCCGGCATCAGCTCCGTTTCAGGCTTCTTTGTAATGGATGTTCCTGACTGTGAGTTTGGCGACAACGGTCTTTTCGTTTTTGCTGATTGTGCCGTTAATACTGACCTTGATTCCGCAAAGCTTGCCGAGATTGCAGGTCTTTCCGCTGAGTCCTTTAAGACCTTTGTAGGAGGCGAGCCTAAGGTTGCTATGCTTTCTTACTCTTCAAAGGGCAGCGCTAAGCATGATGATGTAACCAAGGTGGCAGAGGCAGTTAAGATTGCTCATGAAAAGTTCCCTGATCTTCAGCTTGACGGAGAGCTTCAGCTTGATGCTGCGCTTGTGCCTGAGGTTGGTGAGCTTAAGGCTCCGGGCAGCCCTGTTGCAGGTCATGCAAACACACTTGTATTCCCAAGCCTTGAGGCAGGTAACATCGGCTACAAGCTTGTTCAGAGACTTGCTAAGGCAGAGGCTTACGGTCCTGTGCTTCAGGGTCTTTCAATGCCTGTAAACGACCTCTCAAGAGGCTGCTTTGCCGATGACATCGTAGGCGTAGTTGCTATGACAGCTGTTCAGGCTCAGTTAAGCAAATAAGAATTTATTCAAAGAAAAATCTTTTTGCGAGCCGTAGGCTGAAAATTTAGCGTCTAGTCGTTTTGAGCAAAGCGAAATAGACGAAGCGTTAAAAATTTCCGAGCAAAAAGAGGAATTTTCAATATTAGCTTGGTTCTTATCGCAAGCGAATAAGAATTTTTTAAGGAAAATTACACAGGAAACGAATAAAGGAGAAAATTAATGAAAATACTGGTTATTAATTGCGGAAGTTCATCTTTAAAGTATCAGCTTTTTAACATGGATACAAATGAAGTAATGGCTAAGGGCCTTTGTGAAAGAATAGGTATCGAAGGCTCCAACCTTCAGCATACTGCCGCAGGCAAGGACAAGGTTGTTATTGAAGCTGCTATGCCTACTCATGACGAGGCTATCAAGCTTGTTATGGATGCTCTTGTTTCACCTGAATATGGCGTTATCAAGAGCGTTGACGAAATCGACGGTGTAGGTCACAGAGTGCTCCACGGCAGCAAGTATTTCAGCGCATCATGCATCGTTACAGATGAGGTTAAGGATGTTGTAAGAAAGTGCTTTGACCTTGGACCTCTTCACAATCCCGCTAACCTTATGGGTATTGAGGCTTGTGAAAGAATTATGCCCGGTACACCTAACGTTGCCGTATTTGATACAGCCTTCCATCAGACTATGCCTCCAAAGGCTTATATGTATGCTCTTCCATATGAGTTCTATGAGAAGTATGACGTAAGAAGATATGGCTTCCACGGTACCAGCCACAGATACGTAACCCAGAGGGCTGTCGCTATGCTTGGCGGCAAGGCTGAGGGTACCAAGATCATTACCTGTCATCTTGGCAACGGTTCTTCCATCGCTGCTGTTAAGGACGGCAAGGTCATTGATACAAGTATGGGTCTTACTCCTCTTGCAGGCTTTGAAATGGGTACACGCTGCGGTGACATTGACCCTGCTATCGTACCTTATATAATGAAGAAAGAGGGCTACACTCCTGATGAGATGGACACTGTTATGAACAAGAAGTCCGGTATCCTCGGTGTTACAGGTCGTTCAAGCGACTTCAGAGATGTTGAGGAAGGTATGAATCAGGGTGACGAGAGATGTAAGCTTGCCCTTGATATGTTCAGGTATCAGATTGCTAAGTACATCGGTTCCTACTATGTAGCACTGGGTGGCTGTGACGCTGTTGTATTTACAGCAGGTATCGGTGAGAACAATTCAGGTCACAGGGCAGCTATCTGTGAATACCTTAAGTGCTTTGGTATGGAAATTGATCCTGAGAAAAATGCCCAAAGAGGTAAGGAGATTGACTTCGCTACCGAAAACTCCAAGATCAGGGCTTTCCTTATCCCTACAAACGAGGAGCTTATGATTGCTCAGGATACAAAAGAATTGCTTGACAAATAATAACTAAAGTCGTATAATAAACAATGGACTGTGTGTCGGCGGGTTTGCCGGCATATACGGAACAGGAGTGTTTTTATGCTTATAAATGTTAGTAACCTTGCACCTAAGCAGACCATTCCCGTAAGCTTTACGGGTCAGGAGCTCACCATACCCCGTACGGGCGGTGATGTTAAGGCTTTGGTTGATGTGGAGGGTACGCTGAGCTATGATGGCAGGGCGGCATATACTCTCGAAGCTGAGGTTAGAGCGGTTTTAAGTTTAAATTGCGACTTGTGTCTTAAACCTTTTAAATCTGAAATTACTTTCACTGTAAATGAAGTGTTTTGCAATGAGATAAATCCGGAAGAAGAGTTTTGGGACTTTTCAGATAAGACGATTGATTTAAAACCTGCGGTTGTAGCTGACATTCTGCTTAATATGCCTATGAGGGCAGTGTGTTCCGATGACTGTAAAGGGCTGTGCCCCAAGTGCGGCCACAATCTTAACGAGGGGGATTGCTCCTGTGACAAGGTGCAGCGCAACCCTCAATTTGAAAAGTTGTTGACTCTTTTTAAAGATGATAAGGAGGTGTAGAAATGTCTATTTGTCCTAAGGGAAAAATGTCTAAGTCAAAGAGAGATAAGAGAAAGGCTCAGAGCTGGCAGATTGCTACTCCAACTCTTGTAAGATGCTCTAAGTGCGGTGAGCTTATGAGACCTCATAGGGTTTGCAAGAGCTGCGGTTCTTACAATAAGAGAACTGTTATCAACGTTGACTGATAAAAAGAAAAAATGATTTTGATTTATACGCCGTGGGCTGTATGCCTGCGGCGTTTTTTCTTTTATAATAATAAACTTTTTAACCAAACCGATGCTTCTTTGTGCATTGTGACGGTTTATTATTGATTTAATGCAAAATTTATTTGTAATTTTGTTTGAAATTCCTATGTACTTTTATTTTAAAATATGTTATGATGTCTTAAATAAGTGGGATTTTAACATAATTTATGCCCACGGCGGTTTTTTCCCGCAATCAAAAATAAATATGTCAATATTATGTTAAAAAGGAGGAACAGGCTTTGAATATATTTCACCGATTATTGAGGGATAAGAGGGGAGCTGTACTGGCATATACTTTTTTGCTGATTATAGTAATTGCTGTTGCGCTTTCATCTATCTTTATGAAGTTGGCATACACGGGGCAATTTGCCAACATGCGCACTGAAGACCAGCAGCTTCATCTCTATGCGCAATCGGCTTTGGGAGCCATTACAGAAAAATTTCTCATTGAAGATTCCGAAGAGAGTGAACTGCTTAAGGATTATTTTAAAGATATTAAAAATACAAATACACCGGTTACCGGTGAATTTACCTATAGCGGAAATTCAAATGTTAAGTTTTTGGCAAGCATTGACCAGTATGATGACGATCATGCTATCATTACAGTTACCGCAACAGATACCACTACGGGAGGAGAGGAAAAGGCAAGCCGTATTGTTGCTGTAGACGCCTCCGAGCGTAACTCTATTTTTGACAATATGTTTATTATTTATCACCCTGACCGCACTGATGGTATATTAGGCGATGGTGCTGCCCATGCAAAGATATTTAACGGCGGTATGATGATTGATAATAAGGCAAGGATGCCCATAGAAAGAAGTACATTTAGCAATGAGGAATGGGAGGAATTCACCAACCAGCTGGAGTCCGGTGAATATATTCCAAAATACATAGGTATAGATGATGATCATACAACAGATGAGGATGATATATATAAAGATACCGATGCCATTAATTTTCAGGTGCTTACAGACCCCGGTAAGGAAACCACCTTTGGTTCTATTATAGCCAACGGTGCTGTTTCTATAGGCAGTTCGGGTACGGCAGCTACTGTCAATTTTGATGAAAATGCAATGATTTCCGTGCCTGTGGGTAAGGTGTCGATAAATAATGTTGTGCTTAAGGGTGGTTTGTCACTGATTGCGGCAGCAGGTAAAGACCCTAACGATGCAAGTATGCCTACGGACAGCAATTATACCGGAATGCAGATTTCGGACGTTAAGTTTGATACTGACAATGCTGTTGATATAGTTACCAGAGATAACGGAAACATTAATTTTACAAATGTAACCGGAGACACAGTGGGAAATGTATATGCCGGAGGTGAGTTTAAAGCTGAAAACGGCGATGCAACTCTTGAGGGTATTTACGGATATAAAAAAATAACTTTAACCGATGTTAACTATGTTATAAAGAATAATATTTATTCCAACTCTGAATTTAAAAGCACGGGAGGAAACGTTCAAGTGGCGACCGAATATGTAGATGCTACCGGTGATGAACCGGGCATTTACGGTGCGGATAACGTCACATTTGACAGCGGACATGTGTTTGGATATATTCTTGCAGGAGGCAAGCTTACCATAGGCTCGGGAGCGACTGTTGATGAGGATGTTCTTGCAGGAGGCAATTTCTTAAAATCCGAAAGCAACAGAAGGTATGATATTGATGGCACTGTTCTTGGCGAAAAAATTCAAACAGGCAGCAATTCCGGCTTTAGTTTTGATAAGTTTAAGGAGTTGAATGCTATATGGAGAAAAGGCGTTCTGTTCTGTAACAAAGGCGGTTTTGACGGTACTTCCGGCAGAGCTGACGCCACTAAAGCAAATATTCTGGTTGCTTTGACCGATAAGTCGGATGAAACCATCGAAGGTTTCCCATATAAGTTTGATGATTTAGACGATGCGCTTGAAAAGCATAATGATATGCAGGAGCTTCCGGATACCGATCCGGAATACAGCAAGACCGGTTTGCAGAATGAAGATTGGGTACTGGAAAAGGATGATGACCGTAAAGCCGGAGACGAAGAGGTATATGTAACTGCGTCCATGAGATACACAACTGATGATGGCAGACTTCTTATCAGAAATGATATTTGTGACTGGATAGGCGGTCCTACTAATTCCTATGATACAAACTTCTACAGCGAGGGTACAATAATGACCCTTTTCAATGATGCTATTTCAACCGACGGTATTCCTCCAAAGGTGGTTGATCAGGTATCAAGACATTACACATATGCTGAGCTGCAATGGGTAAGCGATACGGAGTATCGTGTTACACGAGGCGGTAAAATTGATGTGGGAAATCAGGCTCAGGATAATATTATCAGAGCAGACTTTGGTACCGGCGCTGTTGAGGAAGTGGCAGTACCTAATGGAGTTAAGCTTACTTTTGATACAACTCAGGCAAGCGGGCAAAGTTTTGATATCTATGTTGATGCATTGGATACAACCACAAACAATATTATGTTCCCTTGGACAGTTGAAGTCAAGTATGACCCTGTTGCATATGCTACGGCTAAGAGTGAGGATTATGTAGACGACAGCGGTGTATCTTGGAAGGCTGCCGGAGAGGAAAATTATGTTGCTTTTTATCTTGATGGCACAGACACAATTGAGTTCAAAAACGATACGTCTACTGCCGGTGTTGTAGGTGTGCCAAGTTACTATGAGGCAGACGGAAGTATTCCCATTACAAATTACGAATATGTAACTAAGAAAAATGCCGATGGCAGCTGTGAGTATGCTGTAAGATCATATATGTCAATGCCTGAGTTTTATGTGCTTTCGGCGAGAGAGTCATATACCACATTAACTTCATCTGACAGAAGCAGGATAGGTGAAGGCAATATGAAATCAACCGATACGGTAAAGATAAACGGATATGACTTTAACGGCTTTATAGTGGCACCAAGAGCATATGTGTCTTTCAGTGATGCTGCTGTAACAAATGCGGTAAGTTCAGACGGAAAAACTTCATCTCTCAGTTCTGCAGAGGCTTACAGAGGTGTAATAATGTGCAAGGACTTAAAGCTTGCGGCATACAATAATGCAGAATATAATTATTATTTCCCATTAAGTTTCCATAATGTGCTTAACGATGATAACTTCGTAATGTACACAAGGAAAACGGGTAGTAATTAATGGGAGGTGGTTGGTCTATGACTTTTAAAAAGATAAAAAATTCTTTCCGCAGATTAATTAATACAAAAAAAGGATTTACCCTTATTGAGGTTCTGGTTGCTTTTGTTTTGCTGACGGTTTTTTCTACAATGGTAGGGGGAACATTAATGGCAATTAATGCTTCAAATAATACATATGTAGATGTAGGTGCGGGACAAATCTCCTCATACAGCAATGCCGAAAGTGATTTGGCAAGGACTCCTACAACAGGTGACGGCACGGGGAAATTAACAAAAACAAGTGGATTTGCCGGTTTTCCTGCGGAAACCCAGTGTGGTGATTTTGAAGGTACCGGTGCAAACGGAGTCGAATACAAGTATTTTAAACCTGTTGTGGAAAGTACTCCTATTGAAGGCGATCCTGACCCTGATGGGTGATATGGAGGTATTATGGCTATTTTAAATAAGTTAAAACAAAATAAAGGATTTACTCTTGTGGAGCTGCTCATTGCTATGTCTCTGATGGTAATTCTTATGGGAGCACTGCTGATGGTTTTTAATACGGCACAGCGTACCAATATTGAAGCAAATGAAACAAATGATAAGTTAAACAGCTCGCAGCAAGTAATAGAAACTGTAAGAAAAATGACAGCAAATGCTGTAGCCCTTGAAGTTACCCAGGTAACTTCTCTGGATGATCTTCCTACAACAGGTCTTGTAACGGTAAATGGTGTTGAGTCAAATGTAAGCTGCATTACCTCTCTAGATAATGTTATTTATCTAGACAAAACTCCTATTGCCAATGCGGAGAGTTTATATGCGGATACCCTCTCGCTGACATTTAAAGGTGGATCGAGCAATAAAGTGTTGGATTGCTATATTCAAGCTGACGGAACCTATTATCCGGTGGGTGTGGCAAGTGCCTCAACACCGTCGGAAAGCATATTTATAAGCAGCATAGCCAGCGAAGACGGTATCACATTTACAAGTATGGAAGGCAATTCTATAACGATTATTAACGGTAAGGACTTTGCCGGGTTAGGAGGCGGAGCCGGTGGAGGCGGAGGCGGAGTGCCTGCTCCGGAGCCATCTACCGAGCCTGTAACAAGTGAGCTTCCTACATCTGAGATTTCTACAGAACCTGTTACAAGTGAGCCTCCAACCGAGCCTCCTACATCTGAGGCACCTACGGAACCTGTAACAAGTGAGTCTCCTACTGAGCCTCCAACCGAAACACCTACTGAGCCTGTTACCGAAGCACCTTCAGGCAGTGGAAGCGGATCTACATGGCTGCCGGGTGACAGCAGCGGAATAGTTACTGGTCTGAGTGAAGCAACAGAAAATAATAGCAGTTATGCCGCATTCGATGATATAAATGGCGGTGAAACGTTCGATGAAGTTGTCAAAGTGGGCAAGAATGAGTCATTTACTATAAATTTAAGTGGTCAGTCTAAGGTTATAGTGTACATCTGTGCAGATGATAATGCTTTTACTAAAGGCGATGTAACCGCAACCTTAGATGGTGCTGAGATAGGAAGGGAAGCACTTGGAGGCAGAAAAGAAGCAACAGCGGATAATGCTCTTGTATTTGAGGTGGATGCAAGCGGAAGTATTGTTATAAATCCGGAATATAAGGCACTGCTTTACAAGATCGAAGTCATTCCGAAATAATTTAATATCAACTCTGACACCCCATGGGAAACCATGGGGTGTTTTGTTATTTTAACAGATTTTACAATACAAGCCCTCTTGAAATATAAGATAAGGGGGCTATTTTTGTTGAAATTTTTTTTCATAAAGCCCTTGTATTTTGAATATAAATGGTGTATTATAACTGTGTAATGGTTTAAAAGGGTATGCAGTGGTACAAAAGGGTAAACTTTAGGTGGTGAAACGATATGTTTACAGGTGAATATTCACACAGTATTGACTCTAAAGGTCGTATCGTTTTGCCCGCAAAGTTCCGTGAGGAGCTTGGCGACCGCTTTTATATCACCAAAGGCAACGTTACCGGCAAGGAAAACCGCAATGTCTGTGTTTATACTGAAAGTGCTTGGCTTGAGTATGTGGAAAAGCTTAACAAGATACCCACTTCGGACAAGCTTGCTTGCAAATTTGTGAGGAGTATAATATCGGGAGCATCCGAGTGTGAGCCTGATAAAAACGGACGTGTGCTTATCCCGCAAACCCTTCGTGAGTTTGCAGGGCTTGACAAGGACGTTGTTTCCATAGGTCTTATCGGCAAGATTGAAATCTGGGACAAGGCTAAATGGGCTGCATACAATGATGATGACTTTGATGAGGACGAGCTTAATGAAGCTCTTTCCGGCTACGGCATCTGAACCAAGAAAAATGATAAGGAAAAGAAAAGATGGAATTTGAACATATACCTGTGCTGCTTAATGAATGTATAGAGGGGCTTAATATCAAGCCCGACGGTATATATGTGGACTGTACCTTAGGTGGTGCGGGACACTCATCGGAGATTGCTGCAAGGCTTTCGCCAAAGGGCAGACTTATCGGTATAGATCAGGATATTGAAGCCCTGTCAGCGGCAAAAAAGAGGCTTGCTCCATACGATAATGTGGTATATGTTCATAACAATTTCTCGGAGATAAAAAAAATTGCCGAGGATTTATCGCTTTATTCAAGCGGTGTTGATGGTTTTTTGCTAGATATTGGCGTATCCTCACATCAACTGGACGAGGCGGACAGAGGCTTTTCCTACAATTATGATGCTCCTCTTGATATGAGGATGGATCAGAGAAAGCCTTTGTCTGCTCATACAGTTGTCAACACCTATTCTCAGGAGGACTTAACTCGTATTATCAGGGATTACGGTGAGGAGAGATGGGCTAAGAGAATAGCTGAATTTATAGTATCAGAAAGGCAGATTAAGCCTATCGAAACCACCTTTGAGCTTGTAAGTGTCATTAAAAAGGCTGTACCCAAGGCGGCTCGTGCAGAGGGTCACCATCCGGCTAAGCGTACCTTTCAGGCGATAAGGATTGAGGTAAACGGTGAGCTTGATATACTGGAGTCTTCATTGAGGACTATGGTTGATCTGCTTAAATCGGGAGGCAGGCTGTGTATTATCACTTTCCATTCCCTGGAGGACAGGATTGTGAAAAATACCTTCAGGGAGCTTGAAAATCCCTGCACCTGTCCAAGGGATTTTCCTGTATGCGTGTGCGGGAAAAAGCCTGTTGTAAAAATTATCACACGAAAGCCTGTTGTTGCAGGTGATGAGGAATTGAAATTAAACAGAAGATCACACAGCGCAAAACTGCGCATCGTGGAAAAACTTTAAGGATAACATACGTCTATAGGTCGTATGTCGTGCCTGCCGCAGGGGTGGGTGCAGACTGCGGCGGATTTTCGTATAGGAGGTGCAGATGATGCGCAGAAACGGTAATCAAAACCGTACAAATTATTATTCATCAAGGGTATACAGAAATAATTACATATATAACAACACCTCCGAGGCGTATGAGCTGTATACGGAGCCGGAGGTTTATTCCGAGCCTAAAAGGCGCAGGAAAAGAGTCAAAAAGGCTAAGGAGTTGGAAAAATCAACCGAAACAATGCCCCTTGGTATGCTTAAGGTGTTTGTCTGCATAGGCGTAGCCTTTGGTATGACTATCGGGTTTTTAAATGTTACGGCGTCAAACAGTGCAAGGCAGACAGAATTGCTTGAACTTAAGGAAAATCTGGAAACCATAAACGAAAACAATGCTTATCTTGAAACGCAGCTTAATGAAACTATTGATCTTAAAAGGATAGAAAGCATTGCAGAAACAAGGCTGGGTATGACTAAGCCAAAGAGTTATCAGATTAGATACATAGATGTGCCAAAGGAGAGCTATACTGTGCAGTATGACACGGATTCCGAAACACATATAGGTTTTATGGACATTGTGCGTAATTTATTTAAGGGTTGATTTTAATGAGCAGAAGAGAAGATAGAAATACAGGTTCAAGACGAGGCGGCAGACCTGCCGCCGACCGCACAAGCCGCAGTAATACCACGTCACGGCGTACTGCCGACGCACCTAAGAGTGCAAGGCATAAAAACCGCAGTAAAGCGGATCGTGAAAGGGGTATTATGGTCAGGCTTGTTTTTTTGGTTGCAGTTATGATAGCAGCCATTGCCTTTTCCGGACTGTACCGTGTGTGGGCGATTAAGCTTACCAAGGGTGAGGAATACGAGGCGGCTTCCATTAACAATCAGGTAAACAAGGTTAGGGATACGGTGGTAAATCCCAACAGGGGTGACATTCTTGACAGAAATATGCAGACCCTTGCAGTGGGCAATACAGTGTATAATATTGTCCTTGATGTAAGACTGCTTGCTGAGCAGGATGCCGAAACACAGGCGGAAACAATTGAGCAGATCAACTCTATTTTAGGCATTGACAAGTCGGAGATAGAAACCTGCCTTGTTAAGGATGCAGAAGGTAATCCTGCCAAAAACACTCATTATTACGTCATAGCCAAAAAGGTTGACTATGAAAAAGGCAAGGCTATAGAAGCCCTTGGCTTAAGCTGGCTTTACAATGAAACAGATACAAAGCGTACTTATACCAATACTACCCTTGCTGCACAGGTTCTGGGCTTTATCAGGGGCGACTCTTATCATGGTCTCGAAAGTCAATATAATGACGAAATGCT
>CALWRD010000106.1 GCA_944383875.1 uncultured Clostridia bacterium
TATAAGGCTGCTGTTTGGATAAAGGAGTTCAGCTCCCACCGCTCCGCAGTGGTCAAGTCCTGCCTGCCCCGCCATAAGCCTTAGCCAGTCCCCTTCAATAACCTCAGTATCATCATTTAAAAACAGAAGATACTGCCCCTCTGCCATAGCTGCACCGATATTGCACATCTTAGAGAAGTTAAATGTCATAGGCTCATAATGATACCTTGCATTCACCTTTTCACAGAGCTGTGAATAGCTTTTTTTGTTTTTTGCATTGCTGCCGTTATCCACCACAATAATTTCATAGTTATTGTATTTAGTTTTATTTACAATGCTCATTATGCAAGTTTTAAGCACCTCGTAATTATCCTTTGAAGGAATGATTATGCTCACCTTGGCATTGTTCTTAACATTATATATAACCCTGTACTGACGTACGTCCGGTATAAGCACGACCTCACCACTTAAATTCCTGCGTTCAAGCATTTCCTTTTTCAAATTAAGCATAGCCTTCATAACATAGGGCTTGCTGCTAAGGTCGCTTGCCACAGACTCCGGTCTTTGACGCCAGTGATAGAGCACCTTTGGGATATGTCCCACACGTTGCGACTTTTCCGTAAATCTTATGGTAAAGTCATAATCCTGAGCCCCCTCAAAACCAACCCTCAGTCCGCCTATTTCATTTACTATGCTGCGTCTGTATGCCGACAGATGGCTTGTATACATATAACTGACAAAGGTATCCGGAGACCAGTCAGGCTTAAAGAAAGGTGAGTGCCTTTCTTTGCCGTCATCTGTCAGCTTGTCCTCATCGCTGTATATAAAGTCCAAAGTCTTGTCCTTATTAAGGAGTTTTGTTATCTCATAAACGGCATTGGGCGCTATAACATCATCACAATCCGCAAAGGCAATATACTCACCCTTTGCCTTTTCAATGCCGGTATTGGTACTGCGTGAGATATGTCCGTTTTCCTTCCGATAAATAACGGTAATCTTCGGATTTGACTCATACTCCGCAAGCACCTTTGGCACAAACTCCCAAGTTGACTTGTCATCTACCAGAATCAGTTCATAATTGTCATAAGTCTGATTTAAGATCGACTCTATACATTCCCTAAGCTGATTTTCAAGCACATTATATACCGGCACCACAAAGGAAATAAGGGGCTTGTAATCAAGTTTTTCCGTATGCAGAATATCCTTTTCGGTATGCTGTATAAAAAGTTCATACTCTGTCTTTGAATTTCCGGCACGCAGTTTTTCCTTGATCAGATGGGCTGTGGTTATAAAACCGTATTCATCTATATAGCTTTTGACCCTTTTAAGCACATTTGGGCGCTGCTGCTCTGCCGTTTGCGAGTTTTCCTGTGGCATAGCTACTCCTGTCTTCGATCTTACATATTTTTTTACCTCATCGGGAATGTCTTTGCGCATATATATGCCTTGAGGCCAATAAAGCTCATTGGGATTGTTTTTAATATCCTCTGCAGTAAGCTTTGCTATATAGATTTTGTTTCTGCTGTTTCTTACAAAGCCGTCTGGATTTTCAATATTGCCTATCTCAGTTGCTTCCCGTTCGGTAGGATATTCAATCAGGCGGTAAACATTTGCAAGGCAATCCTCCGCATTCGGAGAAAGCTTAAACTTTTTAACAAGGGGATATGCCATCTCAACACAGTCCAGAATACCCCTCAATATTTCCTCTTTATATGCGCAGTCACCTTCATTGTCCTCCAAAATATAACCCTCGGCATTATCTGCATACTTCCATACGGAACCGTGGGGAGCGCCGAAAAACAATTCAAGCAAAACTATACTTCTTTCAAGTCTTTTATAAAGGCTGTTGTTTTTATTGGCGTCAAACAAAATCGCTTCATAGCTTTTGTCCTTAAGCTGCCTTCTGCATTTTTCACTGTTCATAAGTCCGGCATAAATAAAGGAATTTTCTCCCTTATAGTCCATAAGAGAAAGTGCCCTGTCTAAAAGATACTGGCTGCTTCCGTTCCAGCCGCAGTCAAATACCAGTGCCTTACTGTCTGTAAAACCCAGTTTGGTTAAATAAGCCTCAAAGCTTTTACGCTCCTGCTCTGCCTTTTTTAAGACAGGTTCCTTGCCGGAAACAAAAATATTTTTAAACTTATCTATATCGGCAGTAGTTTTGATAATATCATCAAATCCGTCAAATCCACTGTCTTTAACCGTCTTTTCACTGATATCAGAAATATCCAGATAGTCAAGTATTTCCTTTACAGACTGTCCGAAGGTATAGGGCGGCAGATTTTTCAGGCTTTCCTTATCAAGTTCCTTAATACCGCACAAAAGCATGGCACGCCTTGAGGAATACATATACTGACTTTGAATATCCGTAAGCTTCAGGTGATTAAACAGATGATAGAGATTATATCCATCCCTTGCAAGGAAAAAAAGTTTTTCCGGCTTTCTGCGTTTAATGCAGTCAAGTATACTGTCGATAAGTCCGCAATAAAGAGGACCTCCCACCTCTGCGCCCAACCTGTACCAAAAGCTTTCATCTCGATTTTTTAAACAGCACGAAACTCCTGCACATATTGACCGGTACAAGCTTAACTTTTCCTTATTGCGATTGCCTTCATACAGTTCCGATTTAAGTCCGCATTTCCGGGCATTAACCACATCATGCTCGTAATTGTCACCGATATGCACTATGTCCTCTGCCGGTACCGCCTCACTTGACACAACGTAAGCAAAAAGGTCCAGCCTGTACTTGGTTTTCTTTACATCGGCAGAAACATATATCCCATCAAAGTCTGAATAACCGCATGAGCGTAAAATAGGCAAAAGTTCTGCCTTGCCAAGATACATATCGCTTGTCAATATCACCCTTTTGCCCAGTGACCTGGCATAACTGAACAGTTCGTAAACAGGCTTGTTCTGTACAAGGACAGCCTTTTCAACTTCAAGCTCAAGCTCCTTAAGCTCCTCCCATGTATATCTGCCTGTATCGAGAGAGGACTTTTCCTCCATAAACTTATATATATCATCAAAGGTAGCGTGAGGTTCTTTTCTTGTGTTTTCCACCATTATACTGCACTGCATCTGAAGATTTTCACGCTCCGATGCAAAGTTTTTTATGCCGGTGATATGCTCCATCAGTTCAAAAACATCCTCCGGTCTTGCGGTAATCCTTACAATAAGGGTATCAAACACATCAAATGATACAACCTGAGCAGCCTCTATACTTTTTTTAATCTGTGCTATATTAGCATTTTCCATTTGCTTCACCTATTTCTCCCCAGTAATTTCCTTATTGCAAGCGATGTTTTCCACAACCTGCTGTTTTCAATATTAGCTATATATTCCCTCTGATATGTCATTGTATTTTCCATTTCATCTATCTTGTTATTCAGGGAAATTATTTCCGAATTTCTGCCGTCAATTTCCCTGCTGAGGTTTGTAATTTCATTTGACAGCATATTGATATGCTCATTCAGGTTTTCCGCATGTGCGGTAAGTCTGTCTGTTTCAGCCTTATTTTCCCTTTTAAGTTCTTCTATTATTTTATCCTTTTCACAACTGTCAAATACCGCCCGTGCCAGTCCTTCAATCTGTAACCTGTCAGGCTCAAGGATACACACCTTTATCTGTATATGCTTGGTATCGCCTTCCAAATTCTCAAACAAAATCTGCGGGTCATCACAGGTGAAATATATACTGCCATGGCTTTCACAGCCGTTGAGAGTATATTTCGGCGCATACATACCCTTATCTCCCCATGCAGAAATGCTCCTTACAAGCATAATACAGCTATTGTCACATGGGTCAAGTCTGCATGCTTTAACATCGGAGGTTAAGGTAATATCAATTTCCGTATCCACACCTATGTCATATGGGCGTCTGTAACTGTCCGCCTCACTGAAGCCTTCACCATAGTCAAAATACACTTGATACCAGCCCTGTACTTTTTCGGCTTTTTCAAGCTCAATGGCATTTTCCACACTGTAAAAGTTTTGTCCGAACTTGTTGTAAAGCTCCCTGTAATTTAACGAAGTACCTTTGATAAAATCCTGAAAATGCTCCTCTATGGCGTCAAAAGAGCTGCAAAGCTGTTTATCAAAACCGAAATAAGCAAATATATCCTTTTCTATCAAATCAGCCTTATTGTTTAACACAACAAAAAGCTTAATTGCCCTATACAAAATATACTCAACAGGTATAGGAAAATTAAAGCACCATTCATAATCTATTATATTAATGCCCTTATCATTTACAATAAGATTTCCAAGAGCAAGATCCATACAGCTGAACTCCGTGGCATGCAATCCGTCCGGCAAAACAGTTAAGCCGAAAATTTCATCAAAGCCCTCCGTCCTTTCAAAGGGCTTAATGTGGCTAAGACCCATAAGCCTGTCCCGAATATCAGCTATACCGTCAATAACAGCCTTAAAATTACCATTACCGTACTCTTTTTCAAGTTCATCCTCCACAGACTCACCGACAATGTACTCAAAGGTAACTCCATTGTCAGTTGCAGAAACAGGCGCAGCAAAAAAACCGCCCTCGGAATAGATCTCGTCAATCCTTCTGCCATAATCAAGCATACTTTTTACGTGACTGACCGCCTCATCCGTCAAAGGCAGCTTTTTAACATAACGCTTACCACTTTCGTCCTGCTCAATAATTGTTTTTATGGAAAAGCTGTCGCTTCTTTCATTGGAATATTTTACAAAAACCGTTTTCATACCGTTCCCTCTTTCGCCACTATAAGATACGAGTTGCTGAACTCAGGAAACATCCCGTTTTCAATGATATTGTCAAAGGCTTTCGTTTCATCAAAGGCAACAACCCTGTCCATATCAAAATTACGCATATTATTGTTAAGCTCACCCTTATGCGGCAGGTAATCATCACTGTATAAGGCAGCGGCAAATTTATAGTCCGGATAAGGGTAGTAAAACTGCCTGTCCTTAAAACCTGCCTCATCCAGCAATTCACCAAGTTCCTTTTTTGTAAAGGTGCATATTCCGGCTTTGCCCGGATAGTTTTCAATAGACTCATACAGTCTGCCCACATGGTCCTCACGACAGCCCGCCCAATACTTCATACCCAGTTTGTTTTCAATAGCAATTACAAGCCTGCCTCCGGGCTTAAGCATAGCTCTTATACCTGACAAAAAATCCACATAGGGATTTTTGGAATAGATATAAAGCTGTCCGTATTCAAGCACACCTATCAAAGTAATCAAATCGTACTTTTCATCAAGTTTGGTTGATATATCCTGAAAGTTACCCACATAGACAGTTATATTATTCCTGTACTTGTTTCTTTCGGCATTGATCATGCTGCGCTGCTTTGAAAGTTCTATACAAGTCAGGCTTTCACATTTGTCCGCAAGAAAGCCCGTCACCGCTCCGCAGCCCGAACCAACCTCTAAAACCTTATCGGTCTTTGCAATATCCAGCCACTCAATACAGTTGCCCCTGTGCTTTGAAAGATGGTATAATATAGGCCACTTGCACCTTTGGGCAATAATTCTTTCAAACTCACCTTCTCTATGATTTTTAACTATATCCAAAAGCTCATCTTCAACCTCGCCGTCACAGTACAGATCCTTACCACCGTAGTAATCCAGGTTAAGAGTAACATTCCCGATTTTTTCCGTCAAAGCCATAAGCCGCCTCCATCATTCAACCTCTATCTTGGAATTCATATCATAAAATCCCACTGTATTTTTATCCGATACCACATTAATGCTGCACACCTCGTAAAGTCTGTGATAGACGGTAAACTCTCCGTCACTGTAGCCTGTGCAGCCAAGGCTTAGCAGATAGTCGCCTCCCTGCATATCCATCCTTTGCTCAAAGGTCACTGTTTTAACATCGCCCTTTTCAACACTGCCCACATTGATATCCTCATACATGGTGTTTGTGCCGCTGACATCCGTCCCCTGTAAATCAACTATGGTAAAGGCGAAAATAGGCTCTTCAATATGCTCCGTAAACCTGACACGAATTTTTATCTTAAAGCGGCTGCCCTTTTCAATGGTATTGGTTATCCTGCCCTTATTGTCAATAAGCGCAAAGTCAACTATTTCAGCCCTGCCGTCACCGTAAGAGTTCTGAACGGGATTAAGGGCAAGCTTTGACTGCCAGCTGTCCGTACTTTCTTCGCTTTCATCCTTAAGAATATCAGCGTCATTTTCTTCCTCCGGCTCAACATTCTGATTGACCAGTATCTTTTTGAAAAGGTCAATCATCTCCGGTGCGCTGCCTTCGGCTTCCTTTTGCCCCTTATTAAGCAGTATTACCCTGTCGCAGTATTTATTAATCGAACTAAGGCTGTGACTTACAAAAAGAATAGTCTTGCCCTGCTCCTTAAACTCCTCAAACTTGCGGTAACATTTTGCCTGAAAGAATACATCACCCACGGAAAGGGCTTCATCCACTATAAGTATCTCAGGGTCAATATTAATTGCCACGGCAAAGGCAAGTCTTACAAACATACCGCTTGAATATGTCTTAACCGGCTGATGGATGAAGTCGCCTATGTCCGCAAAGCTCAGTATATCGTCAAGTCTGCGTTCAACCTCCGCCCTTGAATAACCCATCATAGTGCCGTTTAAGTAGATATTTTCAAGTCCCGTGTATTCATTGTTAAAGCCCGCTCCCAGCTCCAGGAGAGCCGAAACCCTGCCGTTTATCTCCACACTGCCTGAGCTTGGAGTAAGCACACCCGTAATTATTTTAAGCATGGTAGACTTACCTGCGCCGTTTACACCTATAAGTCCCACGGTTTCGCCCTTTTTAACGTCAAAGGAAACTCCGTTCAGTGCGTAATACTCCCTATGACAGCTGCGGCGGGTAACGCTTAATGCCTCCTTAAGTCTGTCAAGTGGCTTGTCATAGAGCTTGTACACCTTTGTCACATTATTAACCTGTATAGAATAAGTATTGTCCATTATAATCTCTCCAAACATCAGAGTACATCGGCAAAGTGTGGCTTAAGCCTCCTGTAAAGCAGGCTGCCTATAAGCATAAGAACCATTACCACCATCCAGAAATAAAGGGTCTGCTTGATATTGTTATAAAATGGGACTCCGTATATCAGACTGTCCCTGTAGCCCTGAACCACGTAATACATAGGGTTAAGTTTGAACAGCCACATAAGATTGCTCGGTATCATATCTATCTGCCACATAATCGGGGTAAGCCACATACCGAACTGCAAAACAATGTTCATAACCTGTCCAAGATCCCGAAAGAAGCCCACAAGAGTTGCGGTAATATAGCTTAAACCTGTTACAAGCATAATCATTGAAAAGCTGTAGTATACAACCTGTATCCAATAAATATTCGGCTTAAAACCGTAAACCAGGAAAAAAACAAACAGCAGACACACAAAGAAGAAATGAACAAACAAATTTGAAACTATCTTTACCAAAGGCAGAATATGCACCTTGAAAACCACCTTTTTTACAAGGAAGCTGTATTCGATAAATGAGTTTGTGGCAGAATTCCATGCTTCAGAAAAGAAAAACCATGGTATAAGACCGCTTGAAAACCATAGTATAAAAGGTATGTTACCAACATCACTGTTGCGCAGTCCCACCTGGAATACAAACCAGAACACCAGTATGGTACACACGGGCTGAACAAAGGACCAGACCACACCGAAATAAGAACCTGCATATTTTGTCTTAAAGTCGTTTACCGCAAGTGAAAAAATAAGTCGTCTTGAGGCAATAAGATCTGCAAAAAGGGCATAAACCGCCTTAAGCCTTACAAACCTGTACACAATAAATGTAACCAAAACCGCTGCAATCACCGCATAAACACTGCTTAAATTGCGGTAAGGAGTAACCTCCGGCGTACCAAAGTCAATGTAAGGGTCGGCATATTCCTCTCCCTCACTTTTAAAACTGCGCAGCACAAGGGTATCCTCTTCCGATGAAACAACCTCCAAGTCGTGCATGGACATTGCGGCGATTTCCTCGGCGGAATAAACCTTTTCTCCGTTGTAATCACGATACTTGACATCACTTAAAGCAATATTGATATTATCACCGTCTCCAAGGTCAATCCTGAAGCGATGTACACCGCTTACACTGAGATTGACAGCCCCTCTGTAGCTGAACTCATTGCTGTCATTGTCCACACCCAGCATATTTGTACCGTTATATTCTTCATCTTCACTGAGGGTATAAAACACCTCAATAGGTCTTATGCCCATGCCTTCGCCTTCAACGTTAAGCTCAACCCTGCAAACCTTATAAAAGGACTGAAAAAAATTGGTAAAAAGAAAAAACAACAACAAAGCCAAAAATATATAAAAAACATATCTGATAAGACCTGTTATCTTACGCTTTCCCGTGCTCATAACGCACCTCACAAATAAATTTAATAATACAGAACCATTATACACTATTGCATAGAAAAAATAAACCATTTTTTGTAAACTTAAATCAATTTAATATAATCAACGGCTGCGTTATCCGGATTGCTCTTCCGATTTACAAAAAAAGCGGTGCATCAGCACCGCCCATATTGTCAAAAAATCTAAAATTAATCAAAATTTTGAAGTTTGCAACCACGCAGCTTGCAACTGGCGTCGCAGACTTTAATCCGCAGGCGGAAATCGCATTTTTGCCAAGTCTGGTCGTATTGCTGCGCAATATTGCTCGCATATGCAGCCGGAGGGTATAATGTCAGCACTTTTGCTTGCAGCAAAAGCCGCCCAAAGGGCGGTCGCAGCTAATAGCTGCGATGCAGAGGTGTCGAAAGGGGGGTTATCCCCTTGAGGCACGGCTCACTACTTTCATTGGTGGGTACGTAAGTACCCCTACTGCAAGAAATGCAAGCATTTTCTGCACCGCAAAAAAGTAATGCGGACAGCCAAAGGCTGGCTTTTGCGTAGCAAAAGTGCTTTTCTTGCAAGGCTGTCGACTTTTTCGACAGCCTGAGCGGTGCATCAGCACCGCCGCAACTTTTATCTATCCCCTTATCCTTTCCTCCGAAACAAAAAGTAAACCCTCGTCAGGGAAAAGGCGAAGATGAATCTGTTCAAAAAAAAGTCCTGCCCCTGCCCACAGCGGTAAATAATCAAGCCTTATCAGCCCCTCCACACTAAACGGACCGCTGTACTGCCAAGGGCAGATACCGGCGGCGGTAAGTATTTTACCCGAGATATATTCACACGCAAAAATCATAACGGCATAGCACAGCCCTCTTATCGGTACAGAGAGCTTTAAGGATTGCAGGGCATAAAACATAGGCTCCAGAAAGACAGCCAGTCCGTAAATAGGCAGCATTAAAAGGGAGGTATGTGCCCTGAGGGAAAGGTCTCCTTCAACAAGTGAACAAAAGCCCGTCCACATAACCTCCATAATCAGCCCTATAAGTCCGTAAATAAATCCTCTTTTAAGCATAAGCATAGGTTGTGCAAAAAACATAAAGTTATGCGCCGATTTAATTTACATATTTATGAAAATGTGTTATTATAAAAATATATTACAACCTAGGGGGTTACACTATGGATAATAACAATGACAACAGAGGCGGTTTTGAGCAGATCGTAGGTCAGATACGTTGGCTGATGGGTATGCTTGATGCGCTTCAACGAGAAAATGCGGAGCTTAAGCAGAGGCTTGAAGGCACGGAAGCAAAGCTTGAGGACGTGGAAAAGCGAATGAATATGATAAGTATGAGCATTAACTCACACAGCAGGCAGTCCGCTCCTCAGCAAGCTGCACCCCAGTATCAGCAGCAGGGCTATCCTCAGCAGCAGGGATTTCAACAGGGTTACCAGCAGCAACAAGGTTTTCCTCAGCAAGGATTTCAACAGCAGGGATTTCCTCAACAGGGTTTTCAACAACAGGGCTATCCTCAGCAAGGTTATCCTCAGCAGCAGAGTTTCCGGCAACAGGGACTTCAACAGCAGGGATTACAGCAGCATATACCAAATGACAACAGTCAATACAACGAAGAATAACAAAAAGAGGTGCCGCAAATCAAATTGCACACCTCTTTTTAGTAAGCATATAAAGCTTATCATTACATAATCTTAACGACTACCTTCTTATCCTCACGGACAGCGGCAGCCTTAACAACAGCACGGATAGACTTGGCAATCCTGCCCTGCTTACCGATTACCTTGCCGATGTCCTCACTGTCAACGGTAAGCTCAAGGATAAGGGCGTCACCGTCCTGTCTTTCGCTTACACTGACCTTATCAGGGTTATCCACAAGGTTTTTAGCAATAACTTCGAGTAATTCCTTCATAATTGTCACCTCGGATTATGCCTCAATAGCTCCTGCCTTCTTAAGAAGAGCCTTAACAGTGTCAGTTGGCTGTGCACCGTTGCCAATCCAGCTCTTAGCGCCCTCAACATCAACCTTTAACTCAACAGGATCCTTGGTTGGATCATAGTAGCCCAGCTCAGCAATAGCCTTGCCGCCTCTTGGTGATCTTGAATCAGCAACTACTATTCTATAGAAAGGCGCCTTCTTAGCACCCATTCTCTTTAATCTGATCTTAACTGCCATTTTATTTTCACCTCCTTGGTAAATTTTATCTAATCAAATTTATTGGAAAAAGGGGAATTTCATCCTGCCTTTTTTACCCTTGGTCATATCAGTCAGGGACTTCATCATCTTCTTCATTTCGTTAAACTGCTTCAACAGCTGATTAACTTCCTGAATACTTCTGCCGCTGCCCCGGGCTATTCTCTTTTTCCTTGAACCGTTTAAAATATCGGGATTACGTCTTTCCTCAACGGTCATGGACTGAATGATAGCCTCAACCTTAACGGTTGCATTGTCATCTATATTAATATCATCAAGCTTAAGCTTGCCTGCTCCGGGCATCATCTTAAGCAGATCCTTCATGGGACCCATCTTTTTAACCTGCTGGAGCTGAGCCATAAAGTCCTCAAGGTTAAACTCGCTTGAGCGCATCTTCTTTTCAAGCTCCTTAGCCTGATTTTCATCATAAACCTGCTGAGCCTTTTCAATAAGACTCAGGACATCGCCCATGCCCAGTATTCTTGATGCCATACGGTCGGGATAGAAAGAATCCAGATCCTCCATCTTCTCGCCCATACCCACATACTTGATAGGCTTGCCTGTAACAGCCCTTACGGAAAGTGCGGCACCGCCTCTGGTATCACCGTCAAGCTTGGTAATGATGATACCATCAAGTCCCAGCTTTTCATTAAAGCTCTCCGCAACATTTACGGCATCCTGACCTGTCATAGCATCCACCACAAGGAGAATTTCCTGCGGGCGAACCGCCGTCTTAATGTTCAGAAGCTCATCCATAAGCTCTTCATTTATATGAAGACGACCGGCGGTATCTATGATAACAATGTCGTTGCCATTGCCCGAAGCATACTTAACCGCCTCGGATGCAATCTTAACAGGGTCTTCCTGACCCATTTCAAAAACCGGTATATCATAGGTCTTTCCTACGACCTGAAGCTGTTTAATAGCTGCCGGACGGTATACGTCGCAGGCAACAAGCAGGGGGTGCTTGCCCTGTTTCCTGAGCTGACCTGCCAGCTTGCCGGTGGTGGTGGTTTTACCTGCACCCTGCAGACCCACCATCATATACACTGTAGGGGGCTTTGAAGAAAAGGTAAGCTTGCTCTGGGTGCTGCCCATCAGCTCCACCAGCTCATCGTTTACTATTTTTACTACCTGCTGACCGGGATTAAGTCCCTCAAGCACATCGCCGCCGATAGCCTTTTCCGTTACCCTGTTTACAAAATCCTTAACTATTTTAAAGTTTACGTCAGCCTCAAGCAATGCAAGCTTAACCTCTCTTAAGGCAGCCTTTACATCCTTTTCGGTAAGCTTTCCCTTACCTCGAAGCTGCTTAAACACATCCTGAAGCTTGTTTGATAAACTCTCAAAAGCCATTTTAAGCCTCCTAATCCAAAATACGGCTGACTGTCCTTCTTAGCTTTACAAAATCCTCGTCCTCGGTTAAAGCCTTTTTCTCAAGTACCTTATCAAAAAGGGCAAGAGTGCTTTCAAGCCTCTCTTTCTGCTTAAGGTACTTATCCACAAGCAAAAGTCTTTCCTCATACTGCATTAGTATCTTTTCGCTGCGCTTTATCATCTCATGCACAGCCTGCCGGCTTATACCGTAGTCCTCACCAATCTCATTAAGTGAATAGTCGTTAAGATAATACAGCTCTATAACATTGCGCTGCTTTTCGGTAAGCAGCTCACCGTAAAAGTCATATAGCAAAGTAATTTTAAGAACCTTATCCATTATCTCACCTGTCAAAGCGTTTTACTTTACACTCACTTGACCTATTCTACACTATAAAACCGATCCTGTCAAGTAAAATATTTTGACAAACCTATTGAATCTTTGTTAAGGTAATCCTCCAACATTTAGTATAAAGTATAGGTTTTGGTAAAACCTAAGGCTTAAATCTTTTTTATTATCGCAATATAAATCTGCTATTTTTATTTTTCCCTTTATCCCACAATGGGATTCCTAATTTTCTACGAGAAAAGTAGGCAAAAGCGCTGCTACTTTCGAAGCGCAGGGCACGACTTAGGGGCAGGAACGCCGCCCCTAAGAACCCACATTTTGCCCCTAGGGCATTTGCAACGATTTTCTTAACGCTGCCTGTTTTATAGGCAGCTAAAAATCTTTGCAAATGCTTTTGTTGAAACTTTAGGAAGATGTTTTTGTTAGCTTGCTTTAGTTTGCTCGAAATTTATATTTCGTTTTTTAGGAAAATGTTGCTGTTAAGTTAGTTTTATTTATGCTAAGTGTTTATATAAAACTGTAGGAAAGAGATTGTAGTAAGGTTTTTAAATAGAGTTAAATTCAATAAAAACCACCAAACTTATAACTTAATATCATACCTGTCGGCAAAGGAAAACTACCTAACAAAAACAACTACTTAAAATCCCAACAAAAGCATTTGCTGCAATTTTTTAGCCGCCTATAAAACAGGCGGCGTTAAAAAAATTAAGGCAAACGCCTGAACAATGAAATGTGGGTTCTTAGGGGCGGCGTTCCCGCCCCTAAGTCGTGCTCCGCGCTCCGAAAGTAGCGGCGCTTTTGCTACTTTTCACGTAGAAAAGTAGGAATTCCTCTGTGGGATTAAGGGAAAAGAAAAATATATTTAACTTTGTATTAAAAAAATTTTTATTTAATTTTTATTACCAAAACTTATACAATATTACTAAATTGACTTTCGTGGTTGTCAAAAACCATCTTTAATTTCCATTTGCAAATCTGCCCATAAACAATATCTCACCATTGTCATTATCCCTTATGAAATATGTAAAGGGTCTGTCAAAGTTTATTTCAATATACTGCGGTTCAGCCAATGAGCCTGCAAGAGTCACTCTTGTGGTGCTTGCCGCCTGAGTGCCCTCCTCATCCACACCGATAACAGTATCCTGCAAAAGGGAACTTACGAAGATACCTTCGGTATTTTCCTCAAAGGCATTTGAAAAATCCGCCCCGTCTGTAAATACCTTGGTTATGCCAAGCGCCTTTGCTATTTCCTTCATATCGGCGCTGCTATTTGTTTCAAACTTTGGCAGGCTCAGGTTTACATCCCTATACTCCATACGGTCTATGTAATTTTCAAGATGAATATGTGGGTCTGCCACGGCAGCGTAAAAGCTTAAGTCCTTTCCAAGAACAGAGTCCCTGTAGTCAAGCCTTACCATAGTCACCCTATCATCCATGTAAGCCTCTGTAGGTAAATAAGTATGCATATAGTCCACCGTACCTACACTGCCGTCGGCATTTGTAAAAGCTCCCGGGGCTGTATCCTCCTCCTCAAACTTACTTTGCCAATCCGCCTTAAGATAAAAGGTATTGATAAAGGAAAGGGCAAAATCCTCCGTTGGCTGTATATCTATATCCTGTAAGCCGCCGCTTTGCTCCTTTATCCACTCCTTAGCCCTTTCCGGATAATCCCGAGCACTTGTCCTTTGAAGCGAAGCGGAATAGTCATTTTCCAAAAGGTCGGTAAAAGCCGCTGAAAGCTGAGGACAACTTTCCTCCACCCAAAGGGAATTTGCACTGTTTACCACAGCTGCAAAACCCGTATCCTCCTCACTGATTTCCGTATCGGTACTATAAAGCTCATTAAAGCGGCGCATATCCCCGTTAAGGCTGTCTATATCTGTATAGCCAAGGGCTGTTAATATCTCCTGTCTGCTTTCTCCTGCCGCAGCATTTGCAAGCATAGCAGCTGCCGATTTAAAACCGAAGGGGGAAAATACATAGTTTGTATTTGCATCGAAACTCTCATTCATCTTGTAGGAAAGGGTAGGCTCGGCGGAAGTAAGGGCAAGCTCCTCTACAGCCGACGAAGGAATATAGGTTATCCCCTCAGCCATTTCCACAGGACCGCTCATTACAATAATCTCACCGTTTTTGCTTACCTGAGTACTGCCCTCCTTAAAGGCTAAGCTTTCCCCTGCCTTGCTCGCCGTAATTGACCTGTCCGCAGCCGACCAACCCACTTCATATCCCATTGATTCCAGCGTAATGCGCAGGGGCAGCATCTCCCCTTCTCCCTCTGCCCGGACACCGCAAGTCATACACATTATGGCAGCAAATGTACATAAAACCAACTTCCTTTTCATAATAATCCCCTCCTATATGTATTGTATAAAGTGAATTTATTTCCTGTTTTTATATTATCATAAAAAACATATTCCTTCAATATCAAAAAAGAGGCTGTTTAAAAGCCTCTTTCATAAATAACAGCATTGTTTATACCGCATCCAGCTCAATATAGAATGTGGTACCTTCGCCGAGTTTACTTTCCGCCCGGATTTTGCCGTTATGTCTTTTTACAATAGTCTGTGCAATGGAAAGTCCAAGACCGTTGCCCGGGATTTCCTTATTACGGGATTTATCACTTCTAAAAAATCTGTCAAATATACGGCTCAGATCCTCCCGAGAAATACCGATACCGTTATCGGATATGCTGATAATTACCTTACCCTCTGCGGAAGCTATATTGATTTTAATATCACAGGGCTTGTCTTTGGTATACTTAACGGCATTTTCTATAATAATTCTCAAAGTCTGCTTTATCATATGGCTGTCAGCCATTATGCAGGCATCTTTATCACCGGTAAGGGTACATCTGACGTTTTCATCCGTCATTTCGCTTTCCTTTGCAACTTCGTCCGCAACCTCCCACAGATTAAGCTTTTCCATATTGATTTCATTGGTGCCCTTGTCCTCTCTGGCAAGGAATAGAAGTTGATTGATAAGCACATTCATATGCTCCGTTTCACTTTTAATAGAGTTGATTGATTCCTGTAAAACCTCCGCATCACTCTTACCCCAACGGTCAATAAGATTGGCGTAGCCCTGTATAACCGAAATAGGTGTCCTCAGCTCATGAGAGGCATCCGAAACAAACTGCTTTTGTTTTTCAAAGCTGGTTTCCAGACGGTCAATCATCGCATTAAATGTCAGAGCAAGGGTTCTGAACTCATCATCGGCTTCCGGCACGGTTATCCTTTGACTTAAGTCCTCAATGCTGATTTGATCTGCTGTTTTGGTCATTTCCCGTATGGGTTTAAGCATAATTCGGCTTATGGTTTTGCCTATTTTGGCGGATATAAGCACTGCAGCTGCATTAATAACAAGGAATACAAGAATAAATATCCTCATTACAGCCAACTCATTGCTTTGTGGTCTGAAAACCTGTACGGAATAATCCCTGCCGTTATAGTGAGCAAACCTGATGGTGTAAAGGTACTGCTCATTATTAAACCTTCCCGTCCTAAAGCGCAGGTCGGACTTATCCGTATCATCAAAATCCGGAGGGGGAAAGACTGCCGGATTTTGCTGCCCGTCAACGTTTGCGGAAAATGGATTGTGCACCACGGGACCTCGCCCATCTTCGGTAACAATCACCTCAACGTACTTATTGGGATTAAGCTGCTCAAGGGCATCGGAGTTTATCTCTCCGCCCTCTTCAATGTACTTGACAATATTGTCGGCTGTTTCCTCCAGCTCATTCCTTGAAATTTTACCGTAATACATCCATGTATTTATAAGCAGGAAAGAAGAGATGATAACTAAAAGCAGCAGAAAAAATATAGCATATATTATGGTTATCCTTTTGCTTACAGACATCCTCCTGAAACGTTTAAAAAAATCAGTCTTCATCCTTTGCATAGTAGCCAACACCCCTTATCGTATGTATCAGCTTAACTCCGTATTTGTCATCAATCTTTGTCCTGAGGTACCTGATATAAACATCCACCACATTGGTTTCACCTATATAGTCGTAACCCCATACCTTATTTAAAATCTGCTCCCGTGTAAGAACGATATTCTTATTTTTTATAAGACAGACAAGCAGCTCAAACTCACGTTTGGTAAGTTCAATATTATGGTCATCCAGCTTAACGGTATGTCTTGCCGTATCTACCGTAAGGTTTTGAAGCTTAAGCAGGGTGTCATCATTTTCTTCTGTATTTGGGCTGCGTCTTAAAGCTGCCCTTATCCTGGCAAGGAGTTCCTCTATTGCAAAGGGCTTTGTCATATAGTCATCGGCACCGCTGTCCAGCCCTATAACCTTGTCCATAACCTCACCCTTTGCCGTCAGCATAATAACCGGTACATCGGAAGAAATTTTTCTGATGCGCCTGCATACCTCAATACCGCTTAACTCAGGCAGCATAAGATCAAGCAGCACTACGTCGGGCTGACTTGCTTCAAAAAGCTCCAGACCAGTTCTGCCATCGTTTGCAACAAAAACAGTGTAACCCTCATGTTTGAGCTCAAGCTCAACAAAACGTGCAAGCTTAACCTCATCCTCCACTATCAATATCTTAGCCTTGCTTTCATCACTCACAGGCATACCTCCAATAATTTATTTCTTAAGCCTTAAAAGACCGTTTATCTTTAAGTTCATACCTATTATACAATATAATTATTAGACTTGCATTAATTAAAAATTAAATTTATTTAATGCAATTAATCACAAACAAAAAACCGCCGCACCTTAAGTTAAGATACGACGGTCAATTATCGATATATTGTGTTTCAAGCAATCAGCACTTTTCAGGCTCATCGTATATTACGCCGAACTGCTCAACGCTTACGCTTTTCATAACCACATCATCAAAGGGTTTATCCTGATAATCGGTAGGCACGGAAGCTATCCTATCCACAACGTCCATACCCTCTATCACCTTACCGAAGGCTGCATAAGCACCGTCAAGGTGAGGTGCGTCCTTGTGCATAATAAAGAACTGGGAGCCTGCGGAGTTTGGATTCATACTCCTTGCCATGGAAAGGACCCCTGCGGTATGCTTAAGGTCATTTTTAAAGCCGTTTTGTGAAAACTCACCCTTAATGGAGTATCCGGGACCGCCAATACCGCAGCCCTCAGGGTCACCGCCCTGAATCATAAAGCCCGGAATTACCCTATGAAAAATAAGTCCGTCGTAAAAGCCGTGATTGATAAGGCTGATAAAGTTTTTTACGGTATTGGGAGCTATGTCGGGATAAAGCTCCGCCTTGATAATATCTCCGTTTTCCATTTCAAAGGTTACAATAGGGTTTGACATAAAAATTATCCTCCGTTAATCTATATTTATTCTTACCGGCATAAAATCTCTGTAATCACAGGATACAAGAATATATTCTATACCGTTTACAATACCTTGGTAGCTTGAATGATGGCTGCGGTTGCTATGCAGATGCCCGTAAATAACACGTTTAACTCCGTACTGCTCCAGCATTTCCACAAAGCCGCTCCTCTCCCTCTTATCATTGGTGGGGGGAAAGTGCATCATAACCGTAAGGTCATTATACCCTTTATTAACCGCACTGTCCAGCGCAAGTTTAAGCCTGCCAAGCTCACGCCTGTAGAGCTTTTCATCCTGAGGGGTATAGCGACTGTCATTGGGACAGGTCCAGCCCTTGGCAGCGCATATCGCCTTATCCCCATAGGGGTAAAAGCTGCTTTTTACAAAGGTAATGTCCTTGTACATATCATTAAGCCGCTGAGTCGAGTTCCACCAATAATCGTGATTGCCGGGGGAAATAACCTTTTTCCCCGGCAGGCTCATAATAAACTCCATATCAGGTTCAAGCTCCCTGTAATTGATTGCCCATGATATATCTCCCGGCATAAGCACCGTATCCTCCGGCTTAACCGCCGAAAGCCAGTTGTCCCTTATCTTCCGTGGATGATCCTTCCAGATAGGGTCAAAAATATCCATAGGCTTATCCTTTGCAAAACTCAGATGTGTATCGGATATGGCAAACAGCGACATAAATTTCTCCTTCGGTAATATGTTTTATACATACTTTACTTTATAAATATCCGCCATGGTTTCAAGCTCACGGTTAAAGTCGGCAAGTTTTTCCACACTGCCCTCCTGACAAAGCTCCGTAAAGCGCAGATTAAAGCGGTTCATCTGCTCAACGCCTGCGTGATAATACAGATTATGTATATTGTTTACTATTTCATTCACAAGGAAATCCCTTGTCTGAATGGTGCGCTGCACCTGCAGCATTTCATCCCTGATGGTGGTCATCTCTGTATCGAGTTTAAAAGCCGCCTCAGCGCAGTTTTGAAGCCTCAGTTGCAGCTCCTTAGGCATATTGCCGTCATACTTATATCGAAGAGAATGCTCAATGGTAGCCCAGAAGTTCATGGCAAGGGTACGCACCTGTATTTCGCACTTTACATCCTTTGCGCCTGAGCCGGTAACGATAGGATAAACCACGGTAATATGATAGCTGCGGTAACCGCTGGGCTTGGTATTTGTCACATAGTCCTCTTCCTCTATAACAGTCATATCTATGCCGCTGCGCTGCCTGATAAGTTCCACCACCTTGGTAATATCCTCAACAAAACGGCATATAATCCTAATACCTGCTATATCCTCCAGCACATCAAACACCGACTCAATAGGTATATTGCGCCTGTTTGCCTTATCTATTATGCTTGCTATGGACTTAACACGCCCTTCCACCTGCTCAATGGGCGAATGTTTGTCAGTCACGGTAAATTCACGCTTAAGGCTGTTAAGTTTAGCCGTTATCTCATCCACCGCCTGTTCGTATGGCAAAAGCTCTTCCTTCCAATTAATTATTCCCATAAAATTCCTCCAGTACTCTGTTTAAGTTATTATATCATTTAATCGGGGCAATTTCAACAAGGTATGCTTAATTGAAAAGTTCAAAAATAAATTTATCTGCGTTAAAAAGTTTTTAGCGTACCTGTCGAATTTCTTGAAATTCGATATAGCGTTAAGAAAACTTTAGCAGATACAAAATTTATTTTCATTTGTATCAATTAAGTATGCCCCTTTATAATATCTTAACAGTTTTCAGTGTAAAAATTTGTAAAAACAAAAGTTGTACTTGTGTATTTGCCTCATATTTATTATAATAAACTTATAAAATTATGTCGGCACGGCTTGGAAGGTATAGGGAATATATGTTGGTTTGCCGTCTTGGCAAAGAGCCGTATTTCAGGCGGAGGGGGACTGTCCGTCTTAATTGCCGTGCCTTTGTTGAGGGTGAAAAAATGAGTAATGAGAAAAAGCCGTCTGTTTTTCTTGCAGGCGACTCCATTGTTAAAAGCTATGACGAGGAGGAATTTACCGGAGGCTGGGGGCAATACCTTAACCTTTTTACAGAGGGCATAGAGTTTATCAACTACGCTGAAGGCGGTCGCAGCTCACGTTCGTTTATCAATCTGGGACTGCTGGATAAAATATCAAAGGAAATAAAAAAAGGGGATTATCTCTTTATTGAATTTTGTCACAACGATGATGAAACCAAGGGCTACGAAACCATGTACGACCGCTTTGTCCCATTGGGCAAGCCGGACGGCAACGGCAATTTTCCCGTTATTCAGGGAGAAAGAATATCCACAAAGTTTCTGCCTTCCGAGTATATGGCAGCCCTGTCCTCTTCTCTTACCTATATAGACAGGGAAACACTTGTAAATGCTTATGATACCATTGCCTCCTACGGTGAATATTATTATCCCTATTCCCAAGGCGGCAAACTGGGTACATACAAGTGGTTTTTACTGCAATACATATTGACCGCAAGAAAAGTCGGTGCAATACCCGTACTTGTCACGGCTCCCCCACGTTTCAGCTATCGTGACTCCAATCGCTTAGCCGACGGGGCGGGACTGCACGGAGGCGAAAACTACGCTTACATCCGTGCCATACGTCAGCTTGCAAAGGAAGAAAAGGTGCTTATACTTGACCTGTTTACAGAGTTTAAAAACATCGGTGAGGCAATCGGTAACGAAACCGCCCATTATCTTACGGCAATCAAGTACGGCACCACAACGGGGAAATGGCCCGAGGATTATGATGAGGCTAAGAAAAATCCTTATACCGTATCCGAGGACACACACTTTAACAAGTTCGGCGCATATCTGCTTGCGGCAAAGCTGACAGAGCTTATTGCAAAACAGCTCAGGAAAGGGATAAAAGCCAATGATGGAGCTGAGAGCTTTGAGGCTTTAAGCCCCTATATACTTGACAAGCCCGTGGAAAAAATCGCATATCCCACAGAGATCAGGACAAAAATAAACGGTATAAAGAGATTTTTCAAATACGACATTGTTTGATTGCAGGGTGAATGTATTATATGCTTAATCAGCTTGAACTTAAAGACATAAACCGTCTGGAAGGTATCGTAGGGAAACCCATACTTTCACATAGACACAGTACAAGGCAGGTATGTATCCCCCTTGAAAATGGCGGTATATTTGTTGCCTTCCACTACTGCGACATCAGAAAGCCGCTGAAAAACGACGAGCACGTATATATATGCGCACAACCCGATAAGCTGTACCTTGTATGTGACAACAAACATATTAAAGAGCTGTTTAACACAATAGAAAAGGATACGCCGCCATATACGGCAATGATTGCCATCCTTTCACTTATTACCGAAAGGGATGTGGAAGGACTTGAAAAGCTGGAGGACAGCATTACCTCCCTTGAGGACAAACTGATAACCGGCAAGTATCCTGACAGGGATACGGGCAACAGCATAGTAAGGCAGCGCAACAGCCTGCTTAAAATAAAACGATACTATGAGCAGCTTGGTATAGTCACAAGCGATATGCTTGCTCTTACCAAGGATGTGCTTGACCCTAAGCAGAGGGCAACCCTTAAAAGCGTTGACAGACGGCTTGACCACCTGCTTGCCTCCACCCTTACCCTTCGGGACTATACCACTCAGGTAAGAGAGGCGTATCAGGCACAGATAGATATTGAGCAAAACCAGATAATGAAAATATTTACTGTAATAACGGCTGTTTTTCTGCCCCAGTCCCTTATAGTGGGCTGGTACGGTATGAACTTTGATATGCCCGAATATCTGTGGCAGTACGGATATGTATACGTAATTATCCTAAGCATAGTTACACTTGCAATATGTATCTTTATTTTTAAATACAAAAGGTGGTATTAAAACCAATCCTCTTGCAAAAACACCCTGCACTTATCTTTTGCAGGGTATTTTTTTATACACTTCCTATAAAACACCTTGTTAAATTAGGCATTGTCAACACACCATCGGAACTGTATTTTTCAAAAATATTTTTAAGCTCAGCAATATATTCTTCATAACCTCTCTCATTTGGTTTCAGGGAATAAGAGGATGATAAATTCCGTCCGATAAATCCCTTTTCGTCAAATTTCAAAGGATTTTCAAAAACCCTTATTTCATAATCCCCTTCAAAAAAGTCCTTAAAGGCATCTGCATTTTCAAACCCGTTCATACCCCCGGAAAAGCCTTTAAAATCAGGGCAAAACCTTTTATTCACTTCATAATTTTCCTTTACAAGGGAGCTTGTTTCATCCCTGCTGTTCCATACCAGAATTACCTTACCATTTTCCTTTAAAATACGTCGGCATTCTCTCTTAAATCTTTGTCTGTCAAACCAATGGAAGGACTGTGCAGCCGTTACAAAATCAACACTCTTATCCTCAAGAGTTGTGTTTTCGGCAGAAGCATTTACGGACACAAAGTTATTAACTCCTTCAAAATTACTTTCAGCAATTCTTCTCATATCCGGATTAGGCTCAACCGCAAAAACCTTGCTGCCCCTTTCAAGGAGCTGCCCCGTCAGCTTTCCTGTACCCGAGCCTATGTCGGCAATAACGCTTTCACTTGTGAACCCCGTTTCCGAATACAAGTAATCTATAAACTCATGGGGGTAATTTGGTCTGAACTTTGTGTACAATTCGCCTTTCCCGTCAAATCTGTTTTCGTTCATTTCCTTCTCCTTGTTTAAAGTATTAATTTCAGTTTATTGTTTAGATATATTATATCTGCTGCTACTGTTGTGGTCAAGCATTTTTGTAACACTACAACCTAATTTTGCCACAGGGATTATGTAACCCCGCAGCGTGCCTCATAAGGCGTTTTGTAATTGTTATAAGAATGTGGACGTACATGATTGTAATG
>CALWRD010000107.1 GCA_944383875.1 uncultured Clostridia bacterium
CTTATCAATAAGTTCCAAGCCAACCTTTTTTGTATCCTCGGAGGCGTAGTCCATAAGGTACTCCTTAAGAGTCATAAGGGCATTAGGATGACAGCAGTTCTGTATCTGACCACTCTTGCAAAGGCTCATAAACCTGTCACCTGTCCTCCCCTCTCGATAACAGGCAGTACAAAAGCTTGGTATATAACCCATACGCATAAGCCAGTTTACCACCTCATCAAGGGTTCTGTTATCAATAACATCAAACTGCTCGCTCTTGTCATACTCAGGCTCAGGCTCAACATATCCGCCGACGCTTGTACGTGAACCGCCGCTTATCTGTGAAACGCCCAGGTGCAGCACCCTTTCCCTGCATTTCTGACTTTCTCTCGTGGATACAATCATACCTGTGTAAGGTACAGAAATCCTGATGCAGGCTACTATCTTTGCAAAGGTATCATCATCAATACCGTTGTCAAATGCAGATGGATCTATATCATCAGCATGTCTTATACGCGGCACACTGATAGTATGGGGACCTACGCCGTGGACAGCTTCCAGATGCTCTGCATGCATAAGCAGACCCGCAAACTCATACCTGTACATTTCAAGTCCGAAAAGAACTCCAAGACCCACATCATCAATGCCGCCTTCCATTGCCCTGTCCATTGCCTCGGTATGATAAGCGTAATTGTGCTTAGGTCCCGTAGGGTGCAGCTTTTCATAACTTTCCTTGTGATAGGTTTCCTGAAAGAGAATATAGGTACCTATTCCTGCATCCTTAAGCTTACGATAGTTTTCAACGGTAGTTGCGGCTATGTTTACATTAACACGGCGGATAGCTCCGTTTTTGTGCTTAATGCTGTAAATTGTCTTAATAGACTCAAGAATATACTCAATAGGGTTGTTAACAGGGTCCTCGCCTGACTCAATGGCAAGTCTTTTATGACCCATATCCTGAAGAGCAATTACCTCCCTCTTTATTTCCTCCTGTGTAAGCTTTTTACGTGCGATATGCTTATTCTTCCGGTGGTAAGGGCAATAAACACAGCCGTTTACACAATAGTTTGACAGATAAAGGGGTGCAAAAAGCACTATTCTGTTCCCGTAAAAATCCTTCTTGATTTGCTCCGCAAGCCTGTAGATTTCCTGATTTTTTTCTTCTATGTCACAGTCCAGCAGCACTGCCGCCTCCCTGTGAGATAAGCCCTTACGTTTCCTTGCCTTTTCAAGTATTTCATCAATCAATTCCGCATTATGCTTGTTTTTCTCTGCATAATCAAGGGTTTCAAGTATTTCTTCGTGATTGATAAATTCTTCAGCCTTTAATGACTTTGGATTATACATTTTTATCCTTCTTTCTCAATTTTTGAATAAATTGTCTTTGTACTTACCCCGGGCAGCATACCCAGCTTGCCCGACAGTGTATTGATAATATCCCCCGGCGCATCCACAGCGACGCTGATTATGGATATATCCCGCTTTTTATAGGGAATACCCATACGTCCTATGATATAATTGCCGTATTCGTGTAAAATAGCGTTAAGTTTTTCAACGGAATTGAAATCCTCAACCACTATGCCTATTAATGCTACACGTGACTCCAAATTGATCCCTCCATATAAAAACTGCGCCCAAATTGGGCGCAGTAAGTCATTTGATTTAACAAAACTTGCTCCTCAGCCCGGGCTTTGGCATCAGTTTTATAATATATTGTGCGATTTACCTAAGGCAAAAGCCTGACAGCTTATCAAGTTGATTATAACACAGCCGTTTGTTAATGTAAACAAAAAATAATAAGGCATCCCTATAAGGCTTTTCTCTGGGATGCCCGAAATAATACATTACATACAAGCAGAAGTATCACGGAATTACCTGTTATCCACCTTTTCCGGATACATATCGTGCTTTGTCAGTCTGTCAAAGGCAACCTTTTCCCAGACTGTACCGACCCTGCCATAGTTGCAGTAAGGGTCAATGGATATGCCCCCTCTCGGTGTGAACTTTCCCCACACCTCTATATACTTAGGCTCCATCAGTTTAATGAGATCCTTCATTATAATATTAACGCAGTCCTCATGGAAATCCCCGTGATTTCTGAAACTGAAAAGATAGAGCTTTAAGCTTTTGCTCTCCACCATCTTAACATCCGGTACATAGCTTATATAAATAGTTGCAAAGTCCGGCTGCCCGGTAATGGGACAAAGGCTTGTAAACTCCGGACAATTAAACTTGACAAAATAATCGTTGTCCTGATGCTTGTTTACAAAAGTTTCAAGTACTTCAGGAGCATAGTTATCCGGATACTGAGTATTTTTTGCTCCAAGCTTTGTAATTGACTTTGTTTCTTCACTGCTTCTGCTCATATTTACCTCCGTTATTTAATATTTACGATTTCTTTTCTTGTTTCAAGCACCTTAACGGCAGCCGCCCCAAGTATTGCAGGTGCAATCTGACCCAGACAAAGGCTTAAAGCAAGCATAGGATAAGGTACCCCCGTAAAGTAAGTAAGCCATATGGGCACAATAAGTCCCGGTCCCAATACTATAGGCACCGCAGCAAGGAAGAATGGCAGCTTTGCCTTCCGAACCATATACACGCAAAAGGAAGTGATAATACCTACTCCACAGCCTCCGAGCATATCAACCATACCCATACCGCCCAGTATATTGGACAACAAGTTAGCCAGACCCAGAGGTAAAACAAGAAATGGGAAAAAGTAGCTTAATGAGTAAAGAGCAGTTGCTATCCTAACCTGAACGGCACCGAAAGCAAAACTTTCCGTAACATACATAATAATTACATAAAGAGCAATTACCATAGCGGATATTGTAAGTTTCTTTGCGGAATTAATTTTAAATTCACTCATAGCTATTCACCTCCCTTAAAAATAAAAAAGCGTACCACAAGGGTACGCAGGCATTAAAATAAATGCTGTTTTTCCCTAGTTTTGTTTTACGACAGGATGGTCACGAACTGTCAATATAAATTATCCAATATATCAGCTCAAAAAACCATAGAGCTGACAGGCAAATTCTATTATAACACTCTATGGTTTATTTGTAAACAGTTTTTAATCTTGTTTTAAAACCCTTTTGTTAAAGCATTAAGATATATTTTAGCTTAATATTTCTGTATTAGGCAGAACAATTTACATACTTTCAATTATCTTGTCAAGTATTCTGTCGGCAACCTCATCCTTTGACATCTTTGGCAGTTCAATGCTGCCGTCTTTGGTGATAAGTGTAACCACATTCGTATCCGTGCCAAAGCCGGCGCCTTCAACTTTAAGGTTATTTGCAACGATCATATCCGCATTTTTTTCCTTAAGCTTTTTTTGTGAATTTTCCATAAGATTTTGAGTTTCCATGGAAAAACCGCACAGATATTGGGACTTCTTATGCTCTCCAAGCCACTTTAAAATATCCTTAGTACGTTTAAGCTCAATTTTAAGCTCGCCCTCAACCTTTTTTATTTTATTATCCGCAGTTTTCACCGGAGTGTAGTCAGCAACCGCAGCTGCTTTAATCACAATATCACTATTTTCAAAACTATTCCTGACAGCATTAAACATTTCCTCAGCACTTTTTACCTCTGTCACATTTACAAATCGAGGCACAGGTGCCGTAGTTTCTGCCTTAACAAGGGTTACATCCGCCCCTCTTCTTGCGCAGGCAGCTGCAATGGCAAAGCCCATCTTTCCCGTAGAATGATTTGTTATATACCTGACAGGGTCAATAGCCTCGCAGGTTGCTCCTGCTGTAATCAAAACACGTTTGCCAATCATATCCTTTTTATGTCCAAGCTCATTTATAATGTAATCAAGCAGAACCTCCGGAGCAGGCATTTTACCTGCTCCCACACTGCCGCATGCAAGCCAGCCCACATCAGGCTCTATAAACTTATATCCAAATGTCTTAAGACGGCTTATATTATCCTGCACAACAGGATTTTCAAACATATTGGTATTCATAGCAGGTGAGATATAAACCGGACACTTGCATGCCATAACGGTAGTGGTCAGCATATCATCGGCAATACCGCAGGCAATTTTCCCTATAATATTTGCCGTAGCCGGAGCAATCATAACCAGGTCAGAACTTTCCGCAAGTGAAATATGCTTAACCGAATACTGTACATTCTTATCAAACGTATCCACAATACACCTGTTTCCCGAAAGCCTTTCCATAGTCAACGGAGTAATTATTTCCGTTGCATTTTTTGTCATAATGACATTTACCTCCGCATCTAAACGTCTGAGTGCAGTGATAAGTCCCGTAATTTTATATGCGGCAATAGAACCGGTAACACCAAGCAGAATACTTTTACCTTTTAACATAATTATCCTCCGAATAAAACATCAAATCTACTGAAATATATAAGTATTCTACCATTTTAACAACTGGATTACAAGTATTACTCCGACATTCTTTTACGCATAAGTTCCAGCACACGCTTTTCAAGTCTTGATATCTGGACCTGGGAAATTCCAAGTTTTTCCGCAATTTGTGTCTGGGTTTTATCCTCAAAATATCTCATTCTGACTATTGTCTGTTCCCTTTGCGGCAATTCGGATATAATTTTATTAAGCATAATCGAATTTACTATTTTATCTTCCTCACACACCTTGTCGCCAAGCTTTTCCATAAGTGTGACACTATTGCCGTCTTTACCTGTATATACTGTTTTTTGCAAGCTTTCCACTTCTTGGGAAGCACCCATCGCCAAAGTCACCTCCTCGCAGCTTATTCCCAGTTCTTTAGCCAGCTCATTTATAGTTAAACTTTTGCCTCCATCAG
>CALWRD010000108.1 GCA_944383875.1 uncultured Clostridia bacterium
AAGCCGCCTTCGCCACCGGTGTTCTTCCTAATATCTACGCATTTCACCGCTACACTAGGAATTCCGCTTGCCTCTCCTGCACTCTAGTTATACAGTTTCTTATGCAGCGCCAAGGTTAAGCCCTGACATTTCACATATGACTTGCATAACCGCCTACTCACCCTTTACACCCAGTAAATCCGGATAACGCTTGCACCATACGTATTACCGCGGCTGCTGGCACGTATTTAGCCGGTGCTTCTTAGTTAGGTACCGTCACTTTCTTCGTCCCTATTGATAGAAGTTTACATACCGAAATACTTCTTCCTTCACGCGGCGTTGCTGCATCAGAGTTCCCTCCATTGTGCAATATTCCCCACTGCTGCCTCCCGTAGGAGTTTGGACCGTGTCTCAGTTCCAATGTGGCCGATCACCCTCTCAGGTCGGCTACTGATCGTCGCCTTGGTGAGCCGTTACCTCACCAACCAGCTAATCAGACGCGGGTCCCTCCTACACCGAAAAAACTTTTCTCACTCTGTGATGCCACAGTGTGAGCTTATGAGGTATTAGCAGTCATTTCTAACTGTTATCCCTCTGTGTAGGGCAGGTTACCCACGCGTTACTCACCCGTCCGCCGCTAAGTTAATAAAAAAGCAAGCTTTCTCATTAACTCCGCTCGACTTGCATGTGTTAGGCACGCCGCCAGCGTTCATCCTGAGCCAGGATCAAACTCTCGAATAAAAAGTTTGTAGCTCTAAACTACTGACAAGAATTTTTAAGTCTTTCTCTTGACTGTATTTGTCATTCCTATTTAATAGAAATTTGACGAGGATATGAGTATATTTCATTTCCGATTATTTAGTTTTCAATGTTCAGATTTAACATACATCTTGCTTGTCTTGCGACAGCTATAATAGATTACCACAACTTTCTTACATTGTCAATATCTTTTTAACAAATTTTTTAAAAATAGCATCAATTTTTTACCACAACGGGATAAAAATGGCGTTCGTTGTCCTTATTTATGTTAAGAACCGTCATATTAAACAACAGCTTATCCGAGATAATCTTGTTAGGATAACTTATCTCTGTTGAGCATACAAAATGCTGACCTATATTTTGTACTATTTCGGACAGTTTAGCCTTAAAACAACTCCTATCACCGATTTCATCGGAAGCAAAAGAAGTATTTACTCCAGGGCACTCGGCAATATCAAAGCAAAACCGGACTCTGCACCCGTTAATCTGACCTTCAAGATCAAAAAGCCTGTAAATTTCACCCCATACCTCATTAAGCACTGTATCCGACAAAAACTTAACCGTATAATCTTTATCGGAAACTTTCCCGCATTCTATTTTAATCGTATAAACCGATTTTTCTTTATTTGAGCATTTGTCTATAATGCTTTCCTGCTCATCTATACTTATTAGAAGAAGTTCCGGATCAACCTTATTAAATATATATCCCTGAATATCGTTATAACTGCTTCCCGTTGCCATTGCCCCGAGTTTTGTAAGTGTATACATTGCAGGACACCGATAGATATGCGATTCCTTTTCGGTCTCGGAATATCCGCCCTTTAAAAGCTCAGCTATCATCTCCATTTCATATTTCATACAATATCTTTGTGTATAAACAGGCTTGATCAGCCTAAGGTAAAATCCGAATACTGCAATAAAGTATTTATCCATAGCCGGTATCAGTCGGTTAAGCAGAATATATACTGCCTTTTCATATGCGGTGCACTCTGCAATTTCCTTTTTCATAACATCCGCAGCATTATATACTCCCGCACTTTCCAGTATATATTCGGCAGCCTTATCCACAGCTGTTACCGATTTTATTAAAAACAATATGTCACTTTCATCAAGAAAGTCTCCGTTAAGTGCATTATTTAACTTATCAGCCGTTATTTCGCATGCGGCTTTTATAATTGTGCCAAAATCAATCTTTTTTTCCGGCTTAACCTCCGTATATACACAGGTATTAATTGAAACCATAGGCTCTATCAATCCTAATCTTTTGAGCAGTTCAATTAAAAAAATAAGATAGTCGGTATCCGCCAGATTTAGTTTTTTTAATATTTTCTCTTCCGTTTCTCTTTCAACCCGACTGTTGACAATGCGTATTCCCGCTGAGGAAGCCTCTTTGACAACAGCAGCGTCTTCAAGAATATAATGTGTATCATATCCGATGTCCAGGCAAAGTGTTTCAAAGCCGCAAAATTTTTTAAATGACCCGGGGCGTATCATCGGTACCTTCTCCTCAGATACATAGTAAAAGAAGTTTGCAGGAGTAACCATAGTATTTGGCACAAGAGCCGAATACAGCCAGCGCCTGTACATTTGCTGAGAGTAATACATAAGCTCCCGCTTGCCTTTCATATTTAATAGGGAATACTCATGTTCAAAGCCGTTTATAAAGTTAAAATTAAGTTTATTATACATCAAATCATCTTTATTGTTCATATCGGTCTCCGTAAGTGCCTTATTTCTTGATATATTATAATCATTATAAATCAAATTTTACAAATTAACCAGTATTGACAAAAATTTTTTCAAAAGTTTTTTGAATTTCTTCAAAAAAGGTTATTTACTAATTTGCGCAAACTTGCTATAATAAAGTATAAAATATTTTGCTTTTGCATAATATTTATTATTTTACGGTTTTATGCGCCGTTAAATTATAATTTTGACAAGGAGGATTATGAAATGTCAAAGGTTATGAAAACTATGGATGGTAACCAGGCTGCTGCTGAAGTGTCCTACGCATTTACAGAAGTTGCCGGTATTTACCCAATCACACCATCCTCTCCAATGGCTGAGCATGTAGATGAATGGGCAGCCAGAGGAAAAAAGAACATTTTCGGACAAACTGTTAAGGTCGTAGAAATGGAGTCAGAGGCAGGCGCTGCCGGTACAGTACACGGCTCACTTGCTGCAGGTGCTTTAACTACCACCTACACAGCTTCTCAGGGCTTACTTCTTATGATCCCTAATCTGTACAAGATCGCAGGTGAGCTTCTTCCATGTGTACTTCACGTAAGTGCTCGCTGCGTTGCAAGCCACGCTCTTAACATATTCGGCGATCATTACGACGTAATGGCTTGCCGCCAGACAGGTTTTGCTATGCTTGCCTCCTCAAGCGTGCAGGAGGTTATGGATTTAGGCGCTGTTGCTCACCTTTCCGCAATTAAGTCAAGAGTACCATTTATGCATTTCTTCGATGGTTTCCGTACTTCTCACGAAATCCAGAAGATCGAGGTGCTTGATTATGATGATTTAGCTAAGCTTGTAGATATGGATGCCGTAAAGGCATTTAAAGAGCATGCTCTTAATCCTGAGCATCCTTGCACAAGAGGTACAGCTCAGAACCCTGATATCTTCTTCCAGGCTCGTGAGGCATGTAATCCATTCTACGATGCAGTTCCTGCAGTTGTTGAGGAATACATGGGCGAGATCAGCAAGCTTACAGGCAGAGATTACAAGCTCTTCAACTACTACGGCGCACCTGATGCAGAAAAGGTTATCGTAGCTATGGGCTCTATTTGCGATACAATCGCAGGTACCATCGACTACCTTGCTGCAAAGGGCGAAAAGCTTGGTCTTGTTAATGTTCACCTTTACAGACCTTTCGTTGTTGAAAAGTTCCTTGAAGCAATCCCTGAAACTTGTAAGAAGATTGCTGTTCTTGACAGAACAAAGGAACCCGGCTCACAGGGCGAGCCACTTTACCAGGATGTTGTTAACGCTTTCTACAACTCTGACAGGACTCCTGTTATCGTAGGCGGTCGTTTCGGTCTTGGTTCAAAGGATACTACTCCTGCTGATATTATTGCCGTATATGCTAATCTTGATGCTCCCGCACCTAAGAACGGCTTTACACTTGCTATCAACGATGATGTTACAGGTCACTCCTTACAGAGAGGTCCTGCTGTAGACGTTACTCCTGAAGGCACAACAAACTGTCTCTTCTGGGGTCTTGGTTCCGACGGTACCGTTGGTGCTAATAAGAACTCCATCAAGATCATCGGTGACCATACAGATATGTATGCTCAGGCTTACTTTGCATATGACTCAAAGAAGTCCGGCGGTATCACAAATTCTCACTTAAGATTTGGTAAAAGCCCAATCCGCTCACCATACCTTATAGATACAGCAGACTTTGTTGCATGTCATCAGCAGGCATACTTAAATAAGTATGATATGACATCTAACCTTAAGGACGGCGGCAGCTTCCTTTTAAATACTATCTGGTCTGACGAAGAGCTTGACAAGCATCTTCCTGCTAATGTTAAGAGAGACCTTGCAAGAAAGCACATCAACTTCTACACAATCGACGCTGTTGATATAGGTAAGAAGATCGGTCTTGGCAACAAGTTCAACATGGTTCTTCAGTCTGCTTTCTTTATGATTACCGAGATCATTCCTAAGGATGATGCTATTAAATATATGAAGGAATTCATCGTTAAATCATACGGCAAGAAGGGCGAGAAGATCGTTAACATGAATTACGCTGCTGTTGATGAGGGCGCTGTTGGATACCACAAGGTTGAAATCCCTGCAAGCTGGGCTGATGCGGTTGATGCTGAGCGTGCTGCGACAAACGACAGTCCCGACTTCATCAAGAACGTTGTTGACGTTATGAACGCTCAGAAGGGTGATACTCTTCCTGTATCCGCATTCAAGGGTATTTTAGACGGTACATTTGAGAACGGTACTGCTGCTTACGAGAAGAGAGGTATCGCTGTTGATGTTCCTGAGTGGGATCCTTCAAAGTGTATCCAGTGTAATCAGTGTGCATTCGTATGTCCTCACGCTGCAATCAGACCATTCCTTCTTACAGAGGATGAGGCTGCAAAGGCTCCTGAGGGCATGAAGATGCTTGACGGTAAGGGTAAGGAAGCAGGTTACAAGTTTGTAATCCAGGTTGATACTCTTGACTGTACAGGCTGCGGTAACTGTGTATACAGCTGTCCTGCAAAAGAAACAGCTCTTTCCATGAAGCCTATTGATACTCAGGAGGCTCAGATTGCTGCTTGGGATTACGCAATGACACTTTCTCCAAAGGAAAACCCAGAGGATAAGTTTACTGTTAAGGGTAGCCAGTTCGAGCAGCCATTACTTGAATTCTCCGGTTCCTGCGGTGGTTGTGCAGAAACCGCTTACGCAAGAGTTATTACTCAGCTCTTCGGTGACAGAATGTACATCGCTAACGCTACAGGTTGTTCTTCAATCTGGGGTGGTTCAGCTCCTTCTACTCCATATACAACAAACCATAAGGGACAGGGTCCTGCTTGGTGTAACTCACTGTTCGAGGATAACGCTGAATTTGGTTACGGTATGTACACAGGTGTTAAGCAGCAGAGAGAAATGCTTAAGTCTCATGTTGAGGCTATCGTAGCTAACGCTGAGGGCGATGTTAAGGCTGCTGCTCAGGAATGGCTTGACACTATGGATGAAGGCGAAGCATCAAAGGCTACATCAGCTGCACTTGTTGCTGCTATTGAGGCTGCAGGCGCTAACTGCGACGACTGCAAGTATGTACTTGACCACAAGGATATGCTTGTAAAGAAGAGCCAGTGGATCTTCGGTGGCGACGGTTGGGCATACGACATCGGTTTCGGCGGTCTTGACCACGTACTTGCTTCCGGTGAGGATGTAAACGTATTCGTATTTGATACAGAAGTTTACTCTAACACAGGTGGACAGGCTTCCAAGGCTACTCCTGCCGCTGCTATCGCTAAGTTTGCTGCAGCAGGTAAGAGAGTACGCAAGAAAGACCTTGGTATGATCGCTAAGAGCTACGGTTATGTATATGTTGCTCAGGTATGTATGGGTGCTGATAAGAATCAGTTAATCAAGGCTCTTAAGGAAGCTGAAGCTTACAAGGGACCTTCACTTATCATCGCTTACTCACCATGTATCAACCACGGTCTCAGAACCAACTTCCATGTTGAGGCTAAGAAGGCTGTTGAATGTGGTTACTGGCAGCTTTACAGATATAATCCTGAGGGTGAAGTATTTACACTTGACTCTAAGGAGCCTACAGGCGACTTTATGGAATTCATCAAGGGCGAAGTTCGTTATGCTTCACTTGCTAAGGCATTCCCTGATGTTGCTGAGGAACTCTTCAACCATTGTGCTGAAGACGCTAAGAGAAGACTTGAAGGCTACAAGAAGCTTGCAGGTAAGTAATTCTCAAAAAATAAATTCTATGGGCGGTTGCTTTGAGCAGCCGCTCTTTTTTGTGCTTTGTGCAGGATTGTAAGATGTAATGTTTTGTGGTAAACTCAAAATATCTTTATGATAACAACCGGCAAACGTATAATTATACGGCAAACTTTTAAAGACAGATTAACAAACTTTGAGGTGATACGAAATGAGCAGTACTTACAACAATCCCGTAAAACGTGGATTCTTTCCTGATCCTTCGGTAATCAGGGTAGGAAATGATTACTATATGGTCAACTCCAGCTTTCAATACTTTCCGGCAATCCCCATTTCTCACTCCACAGACCTTGTTCACTGGGAAATAATAGGACACGCCATAAACAATAATGATTATCTTGACTTATCCGAAATAATGGATTCAAGAGGTATCTGGGCGCCGGATATTTCCTACTGCAACGGAAAATTTTATATATTTGCAACCCTTAGGTTTAACCGAAATGATAAAGAAAACGGTCCTATGCGCTGTCAGCTTATGGTCAGCTCGGATAAGCCCGAAGGTCCCTATTCAAAGCCCGTTATACTTCCTGTTGACAACATTGATCCATCTCACTTTGTAGATGATGACGGCAAGCACTATATGATAATTGCTCCCGGCATAACAGTCGTACCCCTCAGTGATGACTGCACCAAAGTTATAGGGGAACCCGTGCAGGTATGGGAAGGAACGGGGGAACGCTGTCCCGAAGGTCCACACATATTAAAGAAAGACGGCTATTATTACGCAATTCTGGCAGAGGGCGGCACAGGCTACGGACATGGCATAAACGTCGGGCGTTCCACCTCCCTGTACGGTCCCTATGAACCATCACCATATAACCCCGTTATGCGCCAGACCGATCCGAATGCTTCTATTCAGCGTTGCGGGCACGGTAAGCCGGTGCAAACTCAGAATGGCGACTGGTGGGTTACTTATTTGTGCGGCAGACCTAATAACGGCAAATACACAACCATCGGCAGAGAAACTGCCCTTGACCCCGTTGAGTGGACAGATGACGGATGGTTTACGATAAACGGCGGCAAAGGTCCCAGTACGGTACAAAAAGCACCAAATCTGCCTCAAACAATATATCAGCCCTTTGAATATGATGACTTTGACAATGAAGTGCTTAACTTAAACTGGGAATTTGTGAGAAATCCAAATTATAATAACTTTAGCCTTGCCGAACGTAAAGGCTTTGCAAGAATATATACAGCTCCCGGTCAGCTTTTTGAAATAAGTGCGGAAAATACTCTTTTGCGCCGTGAAGAGGAGCTTTGCTACACTGCCGAAACGGCTTTGGAATTTAATCCTAAGGGTAATGAGCAGGCGGGACTTACATGTTACTACTCCACTGCCACCTATGCCCGCTTTTCACTGTGTATACGAAACGGTATCCGCACATTGGAGCTTGCAATCAACCGTAACCATGGTGAAGAAATAATAAAGCAAATTTCGGATATTCCTTCCGGAAAAATATATTTTCGGGTAGACGTAGAACACCTTAACCGTAAATTTTACTATGGCACAGACAAAAATAATATGATTCTTGCCGAAGAGCTTGAAAACTGTATATATCTATGTGATGAAGGTGTACCCGACGACCCTAAGAGGCATACCGGAACCTTAGTAGGTATATATGCCAACAGCGGCGGAGATAACAGCCGCATCCCTGCTGATTTTGATTATTTTTCATACAAGAACAAATAATTAATAACCGTATAAATACAGTCAATATGCATCTTTTTCGGTATTACAACTAAAAATAATCACTGCAAATATAAAAGGCAGGTAAAGCTACAAAAGCTGTACTTGCCTTTTATCACATTATTAATAAGGTATATATACAAATAAAGGGGGTGTCGCATTAACCCCCCCTAATTTGCTGCAAAACTTTGAATAAATTTTATTATTTTAGTGAAATATTGAAAGTACTGGCATATAAAAGCGTCACAGACTTTAATCCGCAGAACGAGCTTTGCCCGTTTGAGGCTGGTCGTATTGCTGCGCAATACTGCTCGCCTATGCAGCCGGAGGGTATAGCGTCAGCACTTTTGCTTGCAGCAAAAGCCGCACAAAGGGTGGTCGCAGCTATTAGCTGCGATGCAGAGGTGTCGAAAGGGGCAACGCCCCTTGAGGCACGGGTCGCTACTTTCATTGGTGGGTACGTCAGTACCCCTACTGAAAGAAATGCTTGCATTTCTTTCAAGGGCGACAGCCCCATAAAACATTTTTTAATTTTCCGCACGCCACTTAGCCAGCTGTTCTCCATATCCCAGCACTTCTATCCAAGCAAAAAACCTTGGGTCATTAATAAACTCGTGGCATATTTCCTTAAGCTCACCCACATTCATCTGTATATAAGATGTAAAGGTATTAATATCCGCAAAAGGTATACCGTCCATAAGATATACCAATTGTCCCGAAAGCATATAGTCAAGCTTAAAAGCAAGCACAGAAGCATCTTCGCCCTTTGCCGCATCATTCGTAAGCTCCGTTACCTTTGAAACAGCAGACTCATCAGCCCCCTTAAACTGCTCAAAGGCAAGCAATGCACCATCGGCAAGAGCCGTTTTATAAGGTTCCTTATCATCGGTCCTTTTCATTGCATCCGCAAATGCCTCAAGGCTTTCAGCCTTAAGTCCCTTCCAGCAGAATGGAAGTTCCGGATCGGCAAAATACAGCAACCTGTAAAGGGCATTGTTAGGCTCCTCATTCAAAATTTCCTTGATCGTTTCAAGTAAGCTGTCGTCACTTATTTCAACAAACTCAAGAAATTCGGGAGTATTAATAGCCTCGATTGCATCATTCCAGTTATCGGCGAAAGCATCTGCAAGAGATTTAAGGTCCTTGTATTTTTCACCGTTAAAGGTAAAGGAATTTTCCGGCGGAACATAGACAAAATTATCCACCACTTCCACTTCTTCCCCGGCAAGAGCCTTTTCCAACTCTTCGGCACCCCATCTTGTATCATAATCCTTGACGGTTAAACCTTCAATAATAGTCCTTAACATTGGGCTTACCATGGGAGGAAGACTAAACTCTATCGTTGAGGCTGTAGTTACCATTTTA
>CALWRD010000109.1 GCA_944383875.1 uncultured Clostridia bacterium
AGGATGGAAACAAATTCGGAGATATTACCTTCTTTCGCACTGAGGCAATGCATGGATTATCTCCCGAAAGAACTGCCGGCAATGCCTGCGGAGTTGTAATAAGTGTACCTGATGAGAAATCACTGTATATTGCCGGGGATACTGTATGGTATGACGGTGTTTATAATGCACTTGAAAAATATCATCCTGATATTGTGGTTGTCAATGCCTGTGCTGCTGAGCTTGAGGGAGTTGGCAGACTGATTATGGATGCTGATGATGTTGCGGAGGTATGTAATGCAGCCCCCTACGCAACCGTCATTGCCAGCCACATGGAGGCAGTGAACCATGCCATGCTGAATCGTAAAACCTTAAAGGAGTATCTTGAAAAACATAATTTGCATGGTCAGGTGTTGATACCTGATGACGGTGAAATGATGTCCTTTTAAGATCATCATTAAATAAAAACGCTTTGGGAGCCGAGGGTTATTTTCCACGGCTCTCTTATTTTTTTGCCTGAAGAAAAAGTAAAAGTGGTTGATAAAGCCTTGATTTAAGTGTATACTAAACATATAGCTTTTGATTATTCGGACAAGGAGGTATATTTATGTCTGCTAAGATAAATAACGAATTGGGACAGATAACCATTGATAACGAAGTAATAGCAAGGGTGGCGGGTCTTGCCGCAACGGACTGCTACGGTGTTGTAGGTATGGCAATAAAGGGTGTTAAAGACGGTATAGTCCACCTGTTAAAGAAAGACAGCCTTACTAAGGGTATAGGTATTTCAGTGGACGAGGATGGTATCAGGCTTGAGCTGCATATAATAGTCGAGTATGGTACCAATATACCTGCTATTGCCGAAACAATCAGCAGCACCGTCAAGTACAGGGTTGAAGAGGCAACGGACCTTAAGGTTGCCGGTATAAATATATTTGTTGAGGGAATCAGAGTTGATAATTGATTGCCCAAGGAGGACAAAAAGTTGAGTTTTACTAAAATAGACGGGTATATGCTGCGGCGTTTCATTATCAACGGAGCAAACCTTCTTATTAACAACAGGGACAGGATAGATGAGCTTAATGTATTCCCTGTCCCTGACGGGGATACGGGTACAAATATGTCAATGACTGCGGCTGCTGCTGCGGAATTTGTTAAAAATACCAATTCCCCCAATATATATGAGGTGGCAAAGGCTGCCTCAGACGGTGCACTCAGGGGTGCAAGGGGCAATTCGGGAGTTATTCTCTCCCAGATATTCCGGGGTATAGCCAAGGGACTGGAAGGAAAGACAACAGCAGACTGCAAGGAGCTGGCTTCAGCCTTTGAACGTGCCAAAGATACTGCATATAAGGCGGTTATGAAGCCTAAGGAGGGTACTATACTTACCATTATACGTGCCCTTGCAGATAAGGCAGCGGAGGTTTCCCAGTCCACAGACAGTATCGAGCAGATGCTTAAGGCTATGCTTGCCTATGCGGAAAGTGTATTGGAGGCAACTCCCGATATGCTGCAACAGCTTAAACAGGCAGGTGTGGTGGACGCAGGAGGCAGCGGCTTACTGCTTATCATAAGAGGCGGATATGAAAATATAGGGCTTGACAACGATCCTGTTAAACCGGGAGCAACAACGCCGATGAGTATTGCTCCTTCGGTTGCAGCTGAGGAGGACATTAAGTTTGGCTATTGTACGGAGTTTTTTATCAACCTTGCCGAATCCAATTCGGATGCACAGGAGGAACTCACCTCTTTTTATTCGGAAATAGGTGACAGCCTTGTGGTGGTAGCCGACGAGGATATAATAAAGATACACGTTCACACCAACCATCCCGGTCTGGTGCTTGAACGTGCCCTTAAACTTGGGAGCCTTGATAAGATAAAGATAGAAAATATGCGTATTCAGCATACCAATCTCATCAGCTTTTCGGAGCAGAAAAAGCAGACGGAGAAAAAGGACTTCGGCTTTGCCTGTGTAGCGGCGGGTGAGGGTATGCACGATATATTCAAGCAGCTTGGCTGCGATGAAATAATAACAGGCGGACAAACCATGAACCCAAGTACGGAGGATATATTATCCGCTGTGGAAAACATCAATGCGGATAATGTTTTTGTTCTTCCAAACAATAAAAATATTCTGCTTGCGGCTCAGCAGGCGGCGTATATGTGTAAGGATAAGAGGGTGTATGTAATACCATCTGCTACGATTCCTCAGGGGATAAGCGCAATGGTTGCCTTTATGCCCAACCTTACGGCAGAGGAAAATGCCGATGCCATGTCTGAGGCTATGGAGTATGTAACCACGGGACAGGTGACCTATGCAGTTCGTTCAACTACCGTTGACGGCAGGGAAATAAACAAAGATGACTATCTCTTTATGCTGGAAAATACCATTAACAATACGGATACTTCTCTTAATGACGGACTGGAAAAGCTTGTTGATGATATGATAGAGGCAAATGAGGAGGCAGGTCTTGTAAGCCTTTACTACGGAGCAGATATAACGGAAGAGGACGCCCGTAAGGAAAGTGAAAGGTTAAGTGCAAAATATCCGGATATTGAGTTTGAACTCAGGTATGGCGGTCAGCCAGTATATTACTACATTGTATCGGTGGAATAATTATGCAGTTAATAAGTCCGGTAACGGAAATCAAAAATATAGGCGGGGAGAGGGAAAAGCTCCTCGCCTCACTTAATATACATACAGTAGGAAATTTGGTGGAGTATTTCCCGCGTGATTACGATGACAGGACGGATGTCCTTACAGTGGCGGAGCTTAAGGCGGGGGATACCGCTACATTTACCGCAAGGATCGCTGCAAATACCGAAGTTATGCGTGCAAAAAGGCTGGTTATTGCAAAGACGCTTTTAACCGATGGTACAGGCAACATTGAGGCTGTGTGGTACAATCAGCCGTATATGAAAAATACCCTTAAGCAGGGACAGCTTTACCTTTTTACCGGTAAAATAAGTGAAAAATTTAATCGCCTTCAGGTGGAGTCCCCTGAGTTTGAACCGCTTAAGCCCAACGGAGAGCCTGTCAGCGGCGGCAGGATAGTGCCTATATATACCACCACAAAAAAACTTTCGCAAAAAATATTGCGTCAGCTTATACGTTCGGTCCTTGATGAGGTCACTCCACAGCTTTCCGAATTTATCCCGGAGAGAATACGCAGGAAATATAAACTCTGTGAGCGCAGCTTTGCCATTAACAATATTCACTTTCCTCAGGATGATGAAAGCTTTTTTATGGCAAGGCGCAGGCTGGTGTTTGAGGAACTTTTTTTGCTGCAAACAAAGCTTTTGCAGCTTAAGGGTAACATAAGGGAAAAGCCTGCATCCCTAGCAGTGAAAAACCTTGATTACAGACCTCTTTTAAATCAATTCAGTTTTAATCTTACAACAGCCCAGAAGCGTACTGTAGATGAAATATGCAATGATTTTAAAAGCGGACTTTGTATGAACCGCCTAATTCAGGGTGATGTGGGCTGCGGAAAGACGGCTGTAGCTATGATAGCTGCTTATATCTGTATTAAAAACGGAGCGCAGGCTGCCCTTATGGCACCGACCGATGTGCTTGCGATGCAGCACTACAAGGGTTTCAGTGAGGTGTTTGAAGCATTGGGGATAAAGTGTTCGCTTCTGACATCGGCTCTAAAAAAGAAGGAAAAACAGGCGGTTTACCTTGCCCTTGAAAATGGTGAAACAGATATAGTAATAGGTACCCATGCCCTTATACAAGATGCTGTCAGCTTTAAAAATCTGGGGCTTGTCATTACAGATGAGCAGCATCGTTTCGGCGTTAAACAGAGGGAAATACTTACCGAAAAAGGCGTGGGAGTACATGCCCTTGTTATGACCGCAACTCCCATACCCAGAACCCTTGCCCTTATTCTCTATGGTGATCTTGATATATCGGTTATTGATGAGCTGCCCCCGGGCAGGCAGGAAATAGCAACCTATGCCATGCACACATCCTATTATCCTAAAATTTACGGATTTATCCGCCGTGAGGCGGAGGCAGGCAGGCAGGTATACATCATTTGCCCTATGATTGAGGAAAATGAAAAGATGCAGCTTAAGGCTGTTACCGAATATGCCGCAGAACTTAAAGACGGAGCCCTTTCGGGACTCAGGGTGGAACTTTTACACGGTAAAATGACCAATGATGAAAAGCAAAGCATTATGAGTGAGTTTGCAGAGGGTAATATTGATGTGCTTGTATCAACGACCGTAATAGAGGTTGGTATAAATGTGCCAAATGCCACGGTTATGGTGATAGAAAATGCCGACCGTTTCGGTTTGTCGGCACTGCATCAGCTCCGTGGACGAGTGGGAAGAGGCAGTGCCAAAAGCTACTGTATCCTTGTAAGCGATACAAAGGGAAAGACAGCGCTTGAACGCCTTAAGATAATGTGTGCAACAAATGACGGTTTTGTTATTTCGGAAAAAGACCTGACCCTCAGGGGACCGGGAGACTTTTTCGGTACAAGGCAGCACGGTCTGCCGGAAATGAAGATTGCAAATCTATACAAGGATATTGATATACTTAAGGAGGTTCAACAGGCAAGCATTGAACTTTATAGGCGTGATCCTGAGCTTATTATGTCTGAAAATGAACCTCTCCGCAGGAAAATAACGGAAATTTTCGAAAGTGGAAGCGAAAAAATCTGTTTATAAAGATATTTTTTGCGAAAAACTGTTTACTTGAAGTAAATTTGAATGTATAATTAAACTTGTATATGATTAAGTTTAATGGAAAGTCTGCATATACACAGAGATTGATTTTTATTGTTTGAATTATACAGGCGGACTTTGCCAAACAGGCAGTATATTTGCTGCTGTCTGTGTATTAGGAGTGATTTTAAGGTGCGTGTCATTTCGGGACAGGCAAGGGGACTTAAGCTGAAAACCCCTGAAGGGCTGGCAACACGCCCCACTACGGATAGAATTAAAGAGTCTTTGTTTAATATAATAGCTCCGGATATTCCGGAAGCGGATTTTCTGGATTTGTTCAGCGGAAGCGGTGGAATAGGTATTGAGGCTCTTTCAAGAGGCGCCTCATCCGCTGTGTTTGTAGATCAGTCTCAGGAAAGCATAGCAGTAATTAATGACAATTTAACCCGTGCCCGTCTTGAGGACAGGGCTGAGGTGATACGGGGCAATGCTTTGTCCGTTATTTCTTCTTTGGCAAACAGGGGGAAAAGTTTTGATATTATTTATATGGATCCGCCTTATTCAAAGGGGCTTGCACAGGCTGCCCTTGAGGCAGTATATGCTGTAAGGCTGCTTAAGCCGGAGGGTTTTATTGCTGTGGAACAGGCTAATACCGAGCCACTCCCGGAGACGGAGGGCTTTACTGTCAGCCGTATTAAGGATTACGGACGCACTACAAGGATTACATTCCTTAGGTATACGGAGGAAAATAAATGAAATTTGCAATATATCCGGGCAGCTTTGACCCGACTACCAACGGGCATATGGATATTATCCTTAGGGCTGCACGTTTTGTGGACAGGCTTGTGGTTGGAGTGCTTGAAAACCCATATAAAACCCCTGTTTTTACAACGGAAGAAAGGGTGGAGCAGCTCAAGCAGCTGACAAGTGATATTCCCAATGTGGAGGTAATGACCTTTAACGGACTGACAGTTGATTTTGCACGTTCTATCGGTGCAAACCTTATTATCAGAGGTCTGCGAGCCGTTACCGACTTTGAGTATGAGTTCCAGATGGCTCTTACAAATCGCAATCTTGCAAATGAGATAGAAACGCTTTTTATTCCCACAAGCGCCCATTGCCTTTACTTAAGTTCGAGCGTGGTAAAGGAAATTGCACTTTTTGGCGGAAATATTGATGATAAAGTGCCTGTGATTATCAGGGATGCGTTGCAGGCTAAGTATAAGGACAGGAGGATAAAATAATGGATGGAAGTAAGCAAACAATCACAAACCTTATTGATGAGCTGGATGGTATGGTTGAGGATGCAAGGTCTGCTATGTTTGCAAGAAATCAGATTATGCTTGACAGGGGTATATTGGAGGATCTGATTGCAGATATGAGGGCAAATTTGCCTGCCGAAATCAAGCAGGCTAAGGATATAGTAAACAACTGCAACCGTAAGCTTAAAGAGGCAAGCAATCAGGCTCAGGTTATTGTTGAAAAGGCAAATACGGAGGCTCAGCAGCTTACCATGGAGCACGAGATAACCAAGCTTGCTCAGGCGGAGGCGGAGCGTATCATTGCCGAGGCTAATGAGGAGGCAAAAAAACTGCGTATCGGTGCTACCGAGTACATAAAGGATATATTTGCAAGGGCTGAAACTGTTCTTAATGAATCTCTTAATGCCTATACTTCCCAGTCTGTGGAGGTGCAGAACTTCCTTAGCGGAGAGGTCAATATTATTCTTAAGGTAAGGCAGGATCTTATGGGTGGCAGATCCGATGAAGGATACAGTGATGAAAATTACGATGATTATGACGAGCAGTAATACATAAATCAGACTGTAAATAAAGTCGAAAACAGGGCTTATTTCCGTATAATCAAAAATGAGTCTGCGGCGTGTTTTGAAAAAAACAAAAGAAAAGCTGTGTTTTGGCGAATTGCTTTTTTCGGTGCAGAAGTGTAAGAAAAACTTGGCTTTCTTACAATGCTGTCATTTTTGGCAGTCTGATAAATAAAAGGGGTGTTGCAGTAAATGATTTATTCCATTAAGTCTGCAATACCCCTTGAATTTTTTCGCTTTACAGCCCCTGCCTGTTGCCGTAATCTATGCCTTTATCGGTAAGTCTTATTCTGATGCGTTTTTCGCTTTGGCTTACCACTTGAATCATAGCTTCCGATTCAAGCTTATGGGCTGCATCTATGTACAGCGCCCTTTCAAAGGCAAATTTACCTGTTGGAAAGGTGAAGGCATAACTGTCACCACCTGTTACATATGATTGATATGCCCTGTCCAGCAGGGTCCGTTCATAACTGTTCATAGTTTCAACACCTCGCTTTTACGTAATTATATAACATTTTTTACTTAATTTCAATATGAAGGAGTCTTTTAAATGAATTCAACCGACAAACGGCTTGCGGAGGCACCGCTGCCAAGTCTTATATTGGGTCTTGCCTTGCCTTCCATAGTTGCTCAAGTAATCAATTTGCTTTACAGTATCGTAGACAGAATATATATAGGACATTTGGAAGGAAACGGAGATATTGCCCTTACGGGCATCGGTATTACCCTTCCCATTGTGATGATTATTTCCGCTTTCAGCGCCTTTGTAGGCTATGGAGGTGCACCGATCGCCGCCATGCGTATGGGTCATAACGACTATGATGAAGCGGAGTCTATACTTGGCAACGGCTTCATTTTATTGATTTTGTTCTCTGTTGTACTTACGGCTGTAACACTTGCCTTTACTGAGCCTATTTTATATCTTTTCGGTGCGGGCGAACAAAGCTATCAATACGCAAAGGATTATCTTGATATATATATTTGGGGTACGATTTTTGTGCAGTTTTCTCTTGGGCTTAACCCTTACATATCCTGTCAGGGCAAGGCTAAGACGGCTATGTTTTCGGTGCTTATAGGCGCTGTTATCAACATTATCCTTGATCCTGTTTTTATCTTTGGCTTTGGTATGGGTGTTAAGGGGGCAGCCCTTGCCACGGTTATTTCCCAGTTTGCAAGTGCGGTGTGGGTTGTGGGTTTTCTTATTTCACGCCGCAGTGTTATACGCATTAAACCTGCAAAGCTTAAGCCTGATGCAAAGACCCTTTTTGCTATCCTTTCATTGGGTATATCTCCTTTTATTATGCAGTCTACGGAAAGCCTTGTAAGTATTACCTTTAATTCGGGGCTGCAAAGGTATGGCGGTGAACTTTATGTTGGCTCAATGACTATTTTAATGAGCATAATGCAGCTTTGTGTTATACCAATGCAGGGATTTACACAGGGTGTTCAGCCTATTATCAGTTACAACT
>CALWRD010000110.1 GCA_944383875.1 uncultured Clostridia bacterium
CATGTTGACGCTAAGGTTGACCCTGTGCGTGATATTGAAACCATTAATCTGGCGCTTATCTTTGCAGACCTTGAAGTCGTGGAAAGACGTCTTGCCAAGTCCGGCAAACAGGTGATGAACGACAAGAGCCTTGCCAAGGAAGTAGAGCTTTTAAAGCGTATCAAGGCAGTGCTTGAGGAAGGTCAGCTTGTCAGAACAATGGAATTTGACGATGAGGAAAAGGAAATAGTAAATTCCCTTAATTTGCTCACGGCAAAGCCTGTTCTTTATGCGGCAAATGTGTCAGAGGATGATCTTGCGGATGACGGTGCGTCAAATGAATACGTTGCAGCTGTAAGAAAGCTTGCCGAGGAAGAAGGCAGCGGAGTATTTGTTGTATGTGCTAAGATTGAAGAGGAAATAGCCGAACTTGAAAATGATGAAAAGCTTGAGTTTCTGGCTGACCTGGGATGTAAATCAAGCGGTTTGGACAGGCTTATTGCGGCAAGCTACAGGCTGCTTGGTCTTATCAGTTATCTTACCGCAGGTGTAACGGAGGTAAGAGCGTGGACCATAACCGAGGGTACAAAGGCTCCTCAGGCTGCCGGTAAAATCCACTCTGATTTTGAGAGAGGCTTTATACGTGCGGAAGTGGTTACCTATGATGACCTTGTAAGGCTGGGTTCTATAGCGGCTGCCAAGGAGGCAGGTGTATATAGAAGTGAGGGTAAGGACTATGTTGTCAAGGATGGAGATGTAATCCTTTTCCGCTTCAATGTATGATATTCGGGGGACTGCGGCGGCGGTCCCTTTTGTGTATTAGTACGAGGTGAAATTATAGTGCGAAGAGTTAATCTTGTGGTGGTTTTCAGCAGCAACGGCAAAAAAGTGCTTATGTGTAAAAGACGTAAGGATCCGTACAAGGGACTTATCAACTTTGTGGGCGGAAAATGTCTTGCGGATGAAGATGGATATAAAGCGGCTTACAGAGAACTGTATGAGGAAACCGGAATATCCCGGTCGGAAATAGACCTGATACATTTTATGGATATGGATTATTACCTTGATGAACTTACCATAGAGATTTACTGTGGGAAGCTTAAGGTGGAAAAAGAACCCTACGGAACGGAAAATGAGCTTATATGGCTGGATAGAGAACAGGATTATTTCAATACCGAAGTATTTGCGGGAAAGGGTAATTTAGGTCATATAATGGCTATGATAGATACAAACGGAATTATGTAGGAGGCTGCTTATGAGGGAAATAAAAATAACCGATATAGAAAATATTAAGCTTGGCAATGCTCAGGACATGGAAAATGCTACGGGTTGTACCGTAGTCATATGTGAAAAATCGGCGCCTACCGGTCTTGTCGTAATGGGCGGAGGTCCTGCATCAAGGGAAAGCGAGCTTTTAAAGCCTGTGGCAAGCGCCGAAGGAATTTATGCCGTACTTTTAAGCGGCGGAAGCGCCTACGGTTTGGATGCTGGGGGAGGCGTAATGAAGTATCTTGAGGAAAAGGGGATAGGATTCGACGTAGGAGTAGGTATTGTACCTCTGGTATGCCAGTCCTCTTTGTTTGACCTTGGGGTAGGAGCATATGATGTAAGACCGGATAAGAATATGGGCTATGCTGCCTGTGAAAATGCTTATTCGGATATGCCTTTTACCGAGGGCAATGTGGGCGCAGGTACCGGAGCATCGGTAGGAAAGATGTACGGTATGGAGCGTGCGGTTAAATCAGGTCTTGGTACCTATGCTGTGCAGATAGGTGATTTAAAAGTAGGCGCTGTGGTTGCTGTAAATGCCTTGGGTGATGTGTTTGACTATGACAGCGGCAAAAAAATTGCAGGCTTGCTGAATAAGGAGCTTACCGCCTTTGAAAGCGGGGAGGAGGCTATGTATAAGCTGTACAAGCCCGGTGCAAATCTTTTTGTTGAAAATACAACTATAGGAGTTGTTATTACAAACGGATGCTTTAATAAAACGCAGATGAATAAAATAGCCGCAATGTGTCATAACGGCTATGCAAGGACCATACGTCCGGTTAATACAACCGCTGACGGTGACAGCCTTTATGCTATGTCAGTAGGAGAGGTTGAGGCAAACTTGGATATGGTGGGAACTCTGGGGGCTATGGTTATGGGCAAAGCTGTCAATAATGCGGTTAGGAATGCGGTTTCCGCCTACGGATTAAAGTCTGCATCTGATATATCGGAGGTGCTTGAATGAAACAATGTATGGATTCGGATAATCTGCATCGCAGGTTAAAAAAAATTGTCGGACAGGTTCAGGCTATTGACAGGATGATAGATGAAGATGTTCCTTGCGAGGATATTCTGCTTCAGATCAATGCCGCAAAATCCGCACTTCATAAGGTGGGTCAGATAGTGCTTGAAGGTCATATCAAGCACTGTGTCAGAGACGGTATCGAACACGGAGATGCGGACAAAACCATTGAGAGTTTTACAAAGGCGGTTGAAAGGTTTTCAAATATGTCTTAAACAAATGGTATGATTAGATATAAATAGGTTTTTATTTGTGATTTTATAGGATAGGCTGCTTCAAGTTGAGGCAGCCGTAGATTGTCAAAAAAACTAAATTTAATCGAAATTTTGAAGTCTGCAATCACGCAACTTGCAACTGGCGTCGCAGACTTTAATCCGCAGGACGGGCTTTGCCCGTCCGAGGGTATAACAAGAGTGTCGAAATGAGGGCAAAGCCCTCTTTGAGGCACGGATTGTTACTTCCTTGGTGGGTACGTAAGTACCCCTACTGCAAGAAATGTAAGCATTTCTTGCAAGGCTGTCGACTTTTTCGACAGCCTGAGGCTGCTTCAAGTTGAGGCGGTCGTTTTTATATTGCACTAAAATTGACATAGATTTATATTGACAGTAACGAGAAAAAGAAGTAATATATACCTATACCCCTATAGGTATAAGGAGGTGCTTTATGAATTTAATTATTGACAAAATTGAAACTGTTTTAGAGTGGGGCGGCATAAAAAAGGATATTGTTTTACTTGTTATAGGAGGTATTTCACTTATAATCAGTATATTTGACTTAATACCGCTGCCCTTTGATGTAGCCTGGGTTGCAATTATACTTTGCGGAGTTCCTATAATTATTGAGGCGATAATAGGTTTGATAACCGCCTTTGATATTAAAGCGGATGTGCTGGTATCTTTGGCATTGATTGCCTCCGTATTAACTGGGGAGAACTTTGCCGCAGGTGAAATTGCTTTTATTATGCAGCTGGGAGCACTGCTTGAGGATTTAACGGTTGCAAAGGCACAGGCGGGTATTGAACGTCTTGTACGTTTAACTCCCCGGACCGCTCGGCTTATAAAAGACGGCAGTGAAGTTATTGTTCCCGCCGAAACAATACGTGTGGAGGATGTTTTGCGTGTGCTGCCGGGGGAAAGTATACCGGTAGATGGAACAATTATATCGGGGCAGACTTCAATTAATCAAGCGGTTATGACGGGGGAATCACTTCCCGTTGAAAAAACCGTCGGTGATGAGGTATTAAGCGGTACCGTCAATCAATTCGGAGCCTTTGAAATGCGAGCCTCACGTGTAGGTGAGGACAGCTCGATTCAGCGTATGATCAGACTGGTTCAATCGGTGGATGCCGGTAAGGCTAAAATAGTCAGGCTTGCGGACAGATGGGCAACGTGGATTGTTGTAATTGCATTGACTGCGGCATTTTTGACATGGATAATTACCGGGGAAATAATCAGAGCGGTAACCATACTGGTGGTATTTTGCCCCTGTGCTCTTGTATTGGCTACACCTACGGCAATTATGGCGGCTATAGGTAATGCAACCAAGCATAGCTTTTTGGTGCGTGAAGGTGACGCTCTTGAACGGCTGGCGGGTGTAAAAAGAGTGGCTTTTGATAAAACGGGAACTTTGACTTATGGTATGCCCGGTGTAAAAAAAGTAGTAAGTACTGTTCCCGAATACAGCGAAGATGCTGTTTTCTCATTAGCAGCCTCCGCCGAATTGTATTCTGAGCATCCTTTAGGCAAGGCGATAGTATCGGCGTATAATGCAGAGTGTGAAAAGTCCGAAAATTTTCAGATGATTCCCGGAAGAGGTGTATCGGCAACTGTTAAAGGGGATGTGGTTACGGCGGGAAATGCTGCTTTAATGCAGGATAATGATGTCAATATATCGGATAAGGTTTCCGATGATATCAGCAAATATATACAAAAAGGGAGCAATGTAACTTACATAGCTTTAAATAATGTTCTCATAGGATATATTATTCTTGCCGATACTTTGAGAAGTGAAAGCAAAAATCTTATCAAAAAACTAACCTTTATAGGTATTAAACCGGTGTTGATGACAGGTGATCATAAGGGCTCAGCCATGGCGATAGCCAACAGCCTTAATATAAATGATGTATATGCGGAGTGTATGCCCGAGGATAAGCTGAGGTATATTGATGAATATCAAAATAAAGGCGAAAAAGTATGTATGCTGGGTGACGGAGTAAATGATGCCCCTGCTCTTAAAAAGGCTGATGTTGGTATAGCAATGGGAGGAATAGGCAGTGATATAGCAATGGATGCGGCGGATATTGTGCTTGTGGACGATAATATAGCTGAGCTTCCCCATCTTATTGCATTGTCTAAGAGAATGATGCTGACCATAAAATGTAATCTTACTTTTTCTATGGGGCTGAATTTTCTGGCAATTATTTTGGCAATTATCGGTATATTAAATCCCGTGGCAGGAGCTCTTGTACATAATGCAGGTTCGGTACTGGTAATTCTAAATTCAGCGTTCTTATTGAAATGGAAGAGTAAAATATAGTTAATTGAAAAATTAAAAAAATAAATTTATCTGTGTTAAAAGTTTTAAGCCTACCTGTCGAAAGTTACAACACATATATGCAACAGCAAGCGGGACCGGAGTTTTAATAGGGATAATTGCTGTAATAACCCTGATAGTTTAGGTAAAAAATACCTGTCAGTCATCTGAATAAGACTGTCAGGTATTTTTTTGCTGTCAGATTTCATTGGTATCGGATATATTTTGTAAAAAATATTCAGTTTGTTCCTTTATGTATTGAGCACTAAGCCAGCTTGAACCTACCATTACGGCAAAGCCCTCAAATAAAACAGATGCTGCTCTACACAATACGAACAGAGCAATAACAACAGTTCCGCTTATAAAAATACAGCAAACAGGCTCAAAGTTGTTTTTAAACAGAAATATCCCCATAAGGATACATAAAAATGTACCTATTATACCAATTATATATATAACTTTTGACATCTGAAACAAAACCTCTACCGTTTCAGGCGATGGTATATTATCCAGTCTTTTTTTCAATTCATCAGATGATTTCATATATTTTCTCCTTTTCTTATTTATGTTTACAGTTCAATTATATGACAATATGTCATATTTATCAATATTTATTTATGACATAATGTCATAGAGGTGATTTGGTGGAAAATAACTTAAAAAGTTTGCGTAAAGAAAGGCATTTAACTCAAATAAAGCTGCAAATGTTGACGGGCATTGATCAAAGCCTTATTTCAAAGTTTGAAAACGGTGAGAGAGTACCGCCTACAGAGGTGCTTATGCAGTTGGCGGATTTTTATGATACCAGTATGGACTACATTATGAAACGAACCACAAATCGTGAATTTAAAAGATAACTCAAGGTTTATAATAAAAAATTGATTGGCTGATACTTCGTTAGATGAAAAAAGTACTTGACCCTAAAGTCAACTTTAATGTTATAGTAAATTTATAAAATAACATTAAAGGAGGTTCCTGAGTATGAAGAAGAAAATTGCGGCACTTGTTACCGCTCTGGCGGTATTTTCCTCAACTCTTGCGGTAACTGCACTTGCCTTTGGCACACAGCGTGAAATTACTGTAAAAGATGGAGTAAGTGTGTATATGAACGGCGAGGAAATAGAAATGACCGATGCAAACGGTAATCCCGTAGATGCCTTTGTCTATAATGGCACTACATATTTGCCCGCAAGAGCCATTTCCGAAGCACTGGGTAAGGATGTGAGCTGGGATGGCAATATCGGCAGAGTAGATATTACCGATCCGACGGAAAATGCGCCTGTCGAAGTTACCGAACAGACAACTTCCGCTGCGGTTGACAGCACTCAAACAGATACGGAAGGAGCAGCAACGGTATATTTTACAAGTGACATCAGTCCTGAGTCCCTTGTGGAGATATATGATGCTCTGGGTGTTGAGCTGATAGGCAATGTAGGCGTAAAGATGTCAACGGGAGAGGCAGGAAATGACAACTATCTTCATCCCGATTTCATTAAGCAGCTTGTTGACAAGGTTGACGGTACTGTTATAGAGTGCAATACGGCATACGGCGGCAGTCGCGCATCAACAGCGGTACATGAGCAGACCATAAAGGATCATGGGTTTGATTTGCTGGGCGGCGTAGATATTATGGACAGAGATGGTTCAATGGAGCTTCCCGTTGAAGGCGGTCAGCACCTTGATGTCAATTATGTGGGCAAAAATTTTGCCAATTATGACTCTGTACTGGTGTTATCTCATTTTAAGGGACATGCTATGGGCGGCTTTGGCGGCGCACTTAAAAATATTTCTATAGGTATCGGTTCCCAAGAGGGTAAGGTTAATATCCACAGTGCAGGTCAGGAACTTGGTACAAGTATATTCGGACTTAATGTTGAGCAAGCGGACTTTATCGAGTCTATGGCAGAGGCTGCCAAGTCGGTTGTAGACTACAAAGGCGACAATATGGTTTACATCAGTGTTATGAATAACCTTTCGGTAGATTGTGACTGTTCATCTTCACCTGCCGAGCCTACTATGTCTGATATCGGTATCCTTGCTTCTACGGACCCTGTTGCATTGGATCAGGCTTGTGTAGACCTTGTATATGCTGCGCCGGACGGAGCGGATTTAATTGAAAGAATGGAATCACGTCTGGGACCGCACATCCTTGAATATGCGGAAAGCATAGGCGTAGGTACTACGGATTATAATTTGGTGAGTATAGATGATTGATGTTATAAAGCGAGAGGCGATTTATCTTTGGTATTACTTTGATATTCAACTCAGGCAGATAGTCCCATACTGGGCACTGGGCATACTTATCGGTTCAGTCATATCGGTATTTGCAAAAAACAAGATACATGGAGCAGTTGAGGCGCTTAATAGGACTAAGCTGGGGGTGCTGGGCATTATACCTGCCTCCCTGCTTGGTATAGCCTCTCCACTGTGTATGTACGGAACTATCCCCATCGCTGCTTCCCTTGCAAAGCTTAAGATGCGACAGGATTGGATAGCTGCTTTTATGATGAGCTCGATACTTTTAAATCCCCAGCTTTTGATTTACTCTTCCGCACTTGGTGTGTATGTCTGTGTGCTAAGGTTTTTGTTTTGTACATTTGGCGGAATTTTTGTGGGACTTATGCTGTACATTTTTTATGAAGGCAAGACATTTTTTAACTTCACGGGTTTTGAAAGCTCTTCAAACAGGGATACAGACCCAAATCCCTTTATGCGGCTTTTAAAAAATATCGGAAGAAATATCAAGGCAACGGGACCCTATTTTCTTATCGGTGTTTTACTGACCGCACTTTATCAGAGATATATTCCGCAGGAAGCCTTTGCAAGCTTATTTGGCAGAGAAAATCACGGTTTTGGTGTTCTGCTTGCGGCAACCATAGGTGTTCCCGTTTATATGTGCGGCGGAGGAACAATACCTTTGCTTGTGCAATGGCTTGCCGCGGGTATGAGTATGGGGTCAGCCTTGTCGTTTATGAGTACCGGACCGGCTACTAAAATGACAAATCTTTCGGCGTTAAAAAGTAT
>CALWRD010000111.1 GCA_944383875.1 uncultured Clostridia bacterium
TGGGCGTATCCAAATATACAACTAGTGTCACGCCTCGCAAGGGGCGTGTGAGTAGAAATTGCTGACAGCAAAGAGGCAGGCAGTGGCGATTATGGTCACGCCTCGCAAGGGGCGTGTGAGTAGAAATTGTCCATGCCTGATATGGTAAGCTCCTCATATCGTCACGCCTTGCAAGGGGTGTGTGAGTAGAAGTATGACAACTCAGCTCGGTGTTGATATGGAGGATCTGTACACCTCACAAAGAGTGTGTGTCTTACGGATTTTTATATTCTCCCGATATTTTACGGGAGACAGAGGGGTTTCTTAATACAATTAAAGCTGTTCTTTCGGGCAAAAATTTAAATTAGACAAAAACAGGCTCTTTGTAAACCATAATGGAAAACAAAGAGCCATTTTAATTTAACTGAATTTATTTAGTTAAATCTGTTATTATATCTATGCATTTATCAATACCTATTGCACCGCTGTCAAGGCAAAGGTGATAGTTAGAGGCATCACCCCATCTGCGGTAGGTATAGTGTTTATAATAGTTCATACGTTTTTTATCTTTATCGGCAAGGCGCTTTTCGGGAGAATCCTCCCTTTCGCCGTAGAGACGCACTATTCTGTCAGCTCTGAAATCCATGCTGGCATGTATAAAGACGTTAAAACAATCATCTCTGTCTTTGAGTATGTAATCGGCACAGCGTCCCACAATGACGCATTTGCCCTTTTCTCCCAGTTCCTTTATAAAGTTGTGCTGGAAAACATATAAGCTGTCGGTAGTTGACATACCGTTGCCGGATGACATACTGCCGGTTGCAAGGCTGAACAGCAAGCTGCTTTTGTAGCCGGCATATTCACCCGCTTCACGTATAAAGTCTTCACTGAAACCACTTTCCTTGGCAATTTGACATACAAGCTCGTTGTCGTAATATTCATAGCCGAGTCTTTCAGCCACTGCCTTTGCAATAGAGCGTCCTCCGCTGCCGAATTGGCGGCTTACCGTAACAATGTTATAACTCATAATAAGACACCTCCCTATATGTTATATGTAGCTGTCTTTATTTTAACACATAATTGGAAGATATGTAACCCCTAAAATTTACTCTTCTTCCTCTTCGCAGTACTTAGTACTGACATGGCTGTATTCAAAACTCTGTTCCAGCTTGTTGCGCATGGATTTTCCCGTATTTTCATCCAGCATGGTTGAAAGTATTTTGCCGTACAGCTCGGTTACACGTTCCTTCCAGTTGCGCTTTATAATTTTAGCCTGTTCCTTTGATACAACGGACACGCTTATTTCCATCAGCGCCATATCATCTTCATAAACACCGCATTTTACAATATAATCGTTTTCCGCATTGTAAAAGTAGTTTGCCACCACTTCAAATTCACGCTTGATTCGTTTTTTGTTTTCCAAAACATATTTGCATATAGCGTTGCGCATAGAATAGGTAATACTTGAAGAAAATATCCTGACAGCCTCTTCACCATCAGGAGTAATGGAATAAGTGGTAGAGTTGTTTTCCGAAGTACCGGATTCCACCATACCCGCTTCCACCAGCTGAGCTATGTATTGTTGAAACGAAAAATAGTCCATATATTCGCCGCCTACCGCAAAGTCAATTAACTGAGCTGTTGACATAGGCATGTCCATCTGATAAAGTAAAAACAAAATTATTAATTTATTTTCTGCCAATTCGTCAAACTTCCCCGGCATATTAAGCCTCCCACAAAAAAATCTCCCATACAGCCATAGACTGTGGGTTGTCACACGTTGTAAATATGATTATATCGCATTTTGTCTGTAAGTGCAATTCAAAAATATACCCATATTTTATTGCCGATTTTTGTATAAATTTTTAACTTTTATTTTAACATAAAGCCTTGACAACTTCCTCTTAACCTGAATTCACGACTTATTGAATTTAAAACCCGCCTTTTGTCAAGGCTCCACCATGGTTCTATCAGCAGGCGTTTGTCACCGTCGCCTGTAAGACGGTGTATTACAATTTGGGGAGGTATACGCTCGATTATGTCAACTATAAGGCTGATGTATTCCTCAAAGGTAAATGTATGGAAAGGCTTAGTTTTGTACAGTTCCGCAAGCCCTGTACCCTTCAGAATATGCAGCATTTGCAGTTTAAGTCCCGATGTGCCGCAGTTGATAGCGTATTGAACGCTTTTAAGCATATCACTGTAATCTTCTCCGGGAAGCCCCAGTATTATATGGGTTATTACATCTATGCCGAAACCGTTAAGCAGGGATACGGCATTTTTATACACTTCTGTTTTATAGCACCTGTTTATAAATTCCGCTGTTTTGTCACTGCTTGTCTGAAGACCCAATTCCACGCAGACATATACCTTATCTGAAAGTGATTTTAGCAAGGCGCATATATCTTCATTGATGCAGTCCGGACGGGTGGCGACAGAAAGCGCCGCAACTCCATCACAGCTTATTGCTTCATTATATAATTTTTCAAGTCTTTCAAGAGGGGCATAAGTGTTTGTAAATGCTTGAAAATATGCCATATAAGCCTTATCTTTACCCCATTTTGCACTCATCTTATCTTTCATTAGTTCTATTTGTTTACTTATACTTAGGCTGCGTTCTGCCGCAAAATCTCCGGAGCCCTTTCCGCTGCAAAAAATACAGCCCTTATCCGAGAGGGTGCCGTCCCGATTAGGGCAGGTAAAGCCGCCGTCAAGAGCAAGCTTAACAAGCTTTGTCCCAAATTTTTCACGGTAGAAATCATTTGCACTGTAAAAAGGATGATTTGGTGAAAGCTCCATATTAACCTCCATAAAATATAAACCTATAATCCAAAATAAATAAAATTTTGATTACGATAAAATTTATCCACAATTTTGTGCAAAGTTATCAACAAATGAAGGGAATTATCCACAATTAAAGTTAGGAAGAGTGTAAATTACTATACTTAAAAAGTGGATAATATGTTTTTAAATTTCCACATTTTCACAATATTTTAGCGGTAATAAAAAAGCACGGATGCACATAACGTGCTGTTCCGTGCTTTGGTATCGGTTAATTATTTTTATTGTTGCAAGCATCTGCCTTTATATCTTTCAAATTGTGCATAATGTCGCTGTTTTCCAAAGCAAACAGGCGGCACAGGTGCTTGTATTCTTCATACATACGGTCGTATACTTTGACTGCTTCGGAATTTGGAAGATACTTTTTATCCTTGATTTTACCCATATTTTCGGATGCTTCATCAAGGCTTTTATATCCGCCGCCTATTACCGAGGCAATTATTGCCGCTCCCAAAGCGGAGGACTTGGATGTACCTGACACGGATACGGGCATATTGAGTATATCGGCATATACCTGCATAATAAAAGGATTTCTTTCGGCTATATTTCCAACGCCGCAGAATTGATTAATTTCAATTCCGCCCCTGCGGTATTCGTCAATTATTACTCTGGTATCAAATGCCATACCCTCTATAATTGCACGATAAAGGTGTTCAGGCTTTGTGTTTATGTCCATACCCACGAATACGGAGGACAATTTTTTGTCATTTACAGGTGTATTGGAACCTCTGTGCCAATTTACGGCAATGATACCGTTTTCGCCGGGAGCAAGTTTCATCATCAACTGTGCAACATAGGAGTGAAGGTTTCTGCCTTCTGCTTTAGCCGCCGTATGGTATTGCGGTGATAAATAGCTTGCCAAGAACCAGGCATAATTATCACCCATACATGGCTGATTGGACTTATAGGTATAAAGTCCGGGGATTATG
>CALWRD010000112.1 GCA_944383875.1 uncultured Clostridia bacterium
TGTAAGTACAACATCGCCTACGCCCTCCTTAACAAGGGTTACGTAAGGTACGTCGATGGAAACCTGCTCTCTGTATGTACCGGGAGCAATATGAATAGTAACTCTGTCAGCCTCACTCTGAGGATTCATAACAGCGGCAGCCTTAACAGCCTCGCCGAGAGTTTCAAAGTTGTTTACCTGACCTTCTACACCAACATAAATATCTCTTACGGAGGTATCCACATCAGGAGCTGCAACTGCGGTAGCCTTGAAGTAAAGGTCCTTAACCACATTGCCGCCCTTTACGGAAACATGAGTGGAGGTCTTGTAATCTGTTGAGGAAATAGCAGCCTGATACTCACCGTCACGGAGCTGCACGCTGTAATTTGGATATTCTCCTACTGTAAGATCAGCCTCATATGTATATCCATCCTCAAGGTTAGTAAAGATAAGTGCGGAAACGTTGGCAGATGTAATATCGCCGCCGTCACTTACAGCAATGTCACCGGAAACATTGTAGACAGGTTTGGTAGATACCTCAATGTCATGGGTAACATTTTTAACATTTGAGTAAAGCAGTGCACCGCCGGAGGTGATTTCATAATCATTTACTCCACCCAATACTGCCGTATAAGTAATATCAGGCTCAAGAGTTGCCGAATAGCTTGTACCTTCAATAACAGCATTTACCGTGTCAACATCATCCGAGTCCGGAACAAGAGTAAGCTCAAGCTTGCTTACATCGTAAGATGCAGCAAAACCTACGAGATTACCTGTTACATCATATGTTTCCTTAGGCTCAACCTCAAGGGTTGCACTTGTGCCTCCGGCTGTGATTGCACTTAAAGGCACCTCAATAGTCTTGCTTGCAAAGGTAAAGCCGTAGCCTACAACACCCTTTAAGGTAGCTGAATATGTATAACCGGGAGTTACATCAACAGTAAAGGTGTTTTCACCGGCTGCAATAGTGGTTTCAAAGGTATCGCCTGTTGTATCATTCTTAAGTGATACAGTACAGCCTGATGTGGTAACATCGGCAAGATTTGAAACCGTACCTGTAACCGTAGTTGCAGGATACCTTACAATCCTGTTGATAACAGGCTTGCCTGATACGGAAGTATCGTACCATATCTTGTAAGAGCCACTGTAATCAGCTACAAAGGAAAGCTTTGCCATGGTACCTGAAGCAACCGATGCAACATCATCCTGTGTACCGTCTGTACCGAGATATGTAAAATGAACGCTGAGATCAGCAGAGTTTGAAGCGCCCGTGTATACAACTACCTCATCACCGGCACTGATTGTGTCGATCTGTGCGTACCTTCTGTTGTCACCGCCTGTACCGTTTGCATACCACATACCTGCTGCGGTATAACCGTCCTCATAGGCAGTTTCTGCTTTGCCGTTTGTACCGTAGTTTTTGGTACAGTTTGCATCATAGCAGTACATTCTGTCATTTGCCTTAACATTAACGGTAAGTCCGTTAAATTCAACATCACCATCAGCAATAAACTTACCATCCGTACCGAGGTTAGTCAGTCCGTTAATAAGATCAACGGTAATGCGATTGTTATAAAGTGTTGTGTCGCTTTCGGCAACGGCGCCGAAGTCCCACACATCAACCTGCGCACCTGCTGCAAAAGCAGTAACGGATGTACCCGAAAACATAACGCTGAAAAGCATTACAAATGATAAAAGGGCACTTATCCTGCGCTTAAGTTTGTTGCTCATTGAAATTCCTCCTTATTTAAATATTTTACAGAGCATAAATGTCTGCTTATGTTAATTATAAGTGTTTTTACCATATATGTCAACGAAAATAAAGTTGATATAGCCACACTGATATATTTTATATACAAAATTTATGTTGATTTGGTTGGGATAATTTGTTAATTGTATACATTAAACAAATTTATCCCGCATCTGTTATACAAGTTGTCCGTACATCAGCACAAAGCACATTATTTTCTTTCTTCTATTTTATATATAAATCCGCTTTCCTTCATCAGAGCCATATAGGGTTCCGGAGCAAAATACTCCGGAGAAAACACACCTGCCTCACGCCATATTCCCTTTGCCATTAGCTCAATGGCAAGTGCTGCGCCAAAGCCCGTCTGCGCCACCACTGCCTGCATACCCCAGTCACGCATAGACTGCCCGTTATCAAAGGGCTGATAAATAAAATACTCTTTTTCCCTACCGTCCTTAATACCCTTGCAGTCAACACCCACAAGCATTTCGCCCGTCATTTCCGAGCCTATATCCTTTGGCTGTGGAGCACATGCCGCAACTACATCACGTGGAATAACTTTAACTCCGTCAACCTCAACGGGATGTATGCTCCTGAGTCCAAGTTTGTCAAGAACCTTTAAGGCTGTAATCAGGTTTTCATCAAGGCTTATCTTAAAGGTGCATCTTTCAAGTCCATACTTACTCAGATAACGAGGCATAGTCACCACCTCTTCATGTTCAACCTTAACAAGACGATTTTTGCCTACACCCTCGGGCATATAAAAATCCTCTGCCCCTGCAAAAGCCTTTTCAACAATAAATTTGCCCCTGTTATATTCAACATTTGGATTCATCACCTCATCCAGTACCGTCCAAACGTTAAATCCAAAGGTAATATCATCTTTATCTCCGGAAGGAATAGAAAGATTGCCTCCGTCTTTGACGTGCAGTTCCTTAAGTTCGTCAAAAAGGTGGGTTGCAGCATATTTTGCAAAAACATTGACAACCCCGGGATCAATACCCATACAAATGAGCGCCATATTTCCCTTTTTGCGCCACAAATCATGCCTGTCAAAATTATACTTTGTCATAGGCTCAAGATAACTGTTTTCTATACCCTCGCCAAACTCAGGATTATCCATGGGAACAGACCATGTGCCCATATTGCCGTAATCCGCACCGGTTTCAAAGGCGGCGTCGAATATCTTGTTGCTGGCAAATGGCGGAGCCGCATCCATTACAAAGTCAACGGAATACTTTTTAATCAGTTCCGCAAGTCTCCTTGTATCGGTGGCATCAGCCTTACAGGGTACAAAGCGTTTATTATCCCTTAATCCTTCCGCAACAGCCTTAGCCCTTTCAAAGTCGTAATCACACACTAACACAAAATCAAGCCAGCCATCCTCCCTTTTCTTTAAAATCCTTAAAATGCTCTCTCCTACCGCACCTGCACCCACAAGCATCATCCTCATAAAAAGCACTCCTTTCCTGATTAAGTAAGTAAAAAAAGAGAACAGGATAAGGGCGCACCTTTACGGTGCATCCTTATCTCTGTCCTCTTTACCGGTTGGTTGTAGCCTCGTTGGTGATAAGGGTCTGCGCCCTTATTCTCTCCAAAGATTTGTCAAGCCGCCTTCCCTTTGCCTGTCAGTTTCTGCAAGGGTTCGGATAAAAACCCTGCATTTCCGCTTCGGCACAGCAGTTAAGCTGTTCTCGGACGGCTCTCTTTCATATATAATTGTATCGTTTGTTTAACATACAGCCCATTAAAGAGTCTTATATCCTCTTTCGCCTGTACGTATCCTTATTACATCCTCAACTGTTGAAATAAAGATTTTACCGTCACCTACACTACCCGTACTGAGGCTTGCCTGTAAATCACAGAGCACATCCTCCAGATCCTCGTCCCAGACTACCGTCATGACGTGTATCTTAGGCACAAGGTTAAGGTCAATGTTAAGCTTTTCAAACTCCTTTATAGTGCCCTTCTGGTGACCGCAGCCCATAGCCGCTGTCACGGTAAGACCGGAATATTCGTTTTTGGCAAGTACTTCTTTAATAATTTCAACCTTTTCAGGTCTTGTAATAATTTCGATTTTTTTCATAAAATCCTCCTCGCATTACTGCTTCATACCGGAGAATACCTCGTCATAATAGGCAGCTGCATCACCCACATCACCGATAAGATGTGCCCTTGCAATTTCATCCCTGTCACAGTCCGCACCCGGATTGCTGTAGAAGCTGTCGTCAAGCAGATCATAAGATGCTTCGTTTAAGCAGATAGCCGGGAACTCATCAAGACACATCTTGTAAACATCCGGTCTGTGAATGAAGTTGATAAACTGTTCAGCCTCTTCCTGATGCTGACTGGTGGCGGAAAGCACAAAATTGTCATATGAAATCTCGCAGGGTTCCTCTGTATACACAATCTTAATGTCAGGGTTTTCCTCGATAGCAAGTGCAGCATCCATATTGTACACTATACCTGCGGCAACGTCATTTGTGGCAAGAGATGAGAAAGCCGTATCGCTGTCATATATCTTTATGTTGTTCGCAAGCTGTGAGAGCCAGTCCGAAGTTGACTTGATAGTAGCCTCATCGGTAGTATCCGGGTCCTCACCCATAGCCTTGAGGGCAATGCCCACTATTTCACGGCAGTCATCAACAGCAACAAGGTTCTGCTCAAGCTTAGGGTCAAGCAAATCGTTAAAACTGTTTATTTCAACTCCCAGCTCATTACACTTAGCCTCGTTTACCGCAATAACGGTCATCGTCGCCATATAAGGAACGGAATACTTGTTCTCCGGATCAAAATCCATACCCTTATATATATCGTAAAGGTTGTCAAAATTTTCAATATTGGATATATCTAGCTCCTTAATAAGATTTTGCTCCTGCATAGCAGGTATAACATAATTGCTGGCAACTATAAGGTCATACTGTTCGGTGCCCCCCGCAACAAGCTTTGCAAGCATTTCCTCATTGGATGAAAATGTGGTTTCCACAACCTCAATACCTGTTTCCTCCTCAAAAAGGTCGTAAACCTCCTGAGGCATATACTCTGACCAGTTGTACACATAAAGTTTGTTTGCCTCGCCGCTGTCGGCAGTCTGGGTATTATCTGAACCGCATCCTGTCATAACACCTGCCGTCATAAGCATAGATAAAGCAAGACATATCGTTTTTTTCAATTTAACATCCTCCTTTTAGTAAAAACGGCGATGAAGATACTTTGCTTCGTCGCCGTCTGATATGATATTGTCGTGATAATTATAATATAAAAAAATCCGTTTGTCTATACCTATTTTGGTTATTTTATGTAAAATACCATAACAGCGTCATTTACAGGCATACTTCATTCAACCCTTTATTCCGCATTTGCCAGCCTTCCCATAAAAAGTATTTCACCGCTGTCATTGTCCATAACAAAATATGTAAAAGGCTTGTTAAACTTAAGCTCCATAGGTGGTTCCAATACAGCTGTATTTTCAACGGTTACCACAGTGGTGCTTGCAGCCTCAGTACCCTCTTCATTAACATCAATAAGGGTATCCTGTAAAATATTACTTACATACAGATTCTTTACATTCTCGGAAAAGATATTGCCAAGGTCTGCATTTTCACTGAAAATCGAAGTTATACCAAGCCCTTTGACAATATCATTCATGGTAATGGTACTGTGCCCCTTAAACTTTGGCAAACTCAGATTCACCCTCATATCCTCAAGCTTTGAAACATAAGCTTCAAGGTCTGTCAGCGGATCCGCCATGGCTGCATAAAAGCTCAGGTTTCTGTTTTCATCCTTGTAATCAAGCCTTACCATGGTCACATCCTCATCGGTATACACTCCCGTGTTAAGGGTATTTTGCATATAGGTTATACTTCCCTCGCTGCCGTCGGCATTTAAGAAAGTGTCGTCATAATCAGCGTTTGCATCAAACTTATTTATCCAGTCCGCTTTTAAATAAGTGGTATTAATAAGGGACATAACAAAGTTGGCATCCGTCTCAAGGTATATATCCTGCAATCCCCTGCTTTTTTCCTTAATCCACTTATTTGTCTTTTCGGTATAATCGGCAGCAGAAGTTTTTTGCACCTCTGCGGAATAATATTCATCCAGAGCGGTTTTAAAATTATCCGAAATTTCAGGATAAATCTCATTGACCCAGACAGAATCGGCAACGCTCATTTCCGCCTCTCCATCTCCGTTGTACCTGTCAATCAGCGCCTTCATATCCTCATTGAGGCTGTCAAGATCTGTATAGCCCAGACCCCTTACTATTTCCTCCCTGCTGGCGCCCTGTGCTCCGTTTGCCGTCATGGCAAGGGCAGCTTTAAGGCTGAAGGGAGAAAAGACATAGTTTGAATTAAAATCCATCTGTTCGTTGATACGATAGGCAAGGCTGCCGTCATAATCTGTTATTCCCAAGGAAATAAGGGCATTCTCCGGAAGGTAGCTGACGCCCTCTTTCAGTATAAGGGCAGAGTTCATGGTAATCGGATTCCCGTTTACACTAACCTCCGCCGAGTCGGGCTTAAACACAAGCCTTTCCCCATCCTTAAAGGCAACAATGGATTTATCCTCTCCGTTCCAGCTTACCTGATAGCCCTCCGCCTCCAAAGCGGCACGAAGGGGCATACCTCCCACATTATCGGGCTCCGTCACCTCTGCCCTTGTACAGGCTGCTGCACCAAGACAGAATACCGCCGTCAAAATACATGATAAAAATTTTCTTTTCATATAAAATCACCTCTCCTTATTTTTATATCTATATATATAGACGGATAAAAACGGAAAAGGTTCCATATAAATCTCAACCCACACACAGATAAAACAGGTAAACATAGATACGGCATAAATTAAAAACACCTGAAAGGCGCTTATTTAAAGGCTGCTCACAGCTGCATAGATACATTGTGCAAACTTTTTTTATATATTGTTTTTCTTTAATTTATATATTTTATTTTATAAGAAAATACATATGTTACCTATGAGCAGCCGCTTATTCAGCAGGTGTCATCTATGCGCACATCTATATCGCACCTATGCTACCTATGCTACACCTATGAGCATTCCCTATCTCCTCAAACAACCTGCAAGATGCTGTCCTCCCACAGAAAAAGGACACCGACCCCGATGTCCTTACAACTTATTTATATCTTTTTGCGGTTTCCAGACGGATGATTGCTCTTTTAAGGGCAAGTTCCGCCCTTTTCTCATCAAAATCATCTATCTTGGTTCCGCCGAGGCGTTGTTCGGCTCTTGACTTAGCCTCTTCAGCCCTTTGGACATCAATTTCATCCGCCCATTCGGAAGTGTCCGTAAGTATGCTTACACCCTCATTGTCAACCTCTGCAAAACCCCCAAACATAGATGCGGTTTTCACGGTCTCATTATTATCAATTATTCGAAGCACACCATAGCCCAGCACCGTAATAAGGGGTATATGTCCGTGCATTACACCCACATCCCCGTTGACGGTCCTGAAGATGACCATATCCGCCTCACCGTTATACATTTCCCGCTTTGGAGTAACAATTCTGATTTTAACTTTATTCACGCTCATCACTCCTGCTTGTAAAATCTGCCTACCACCTCGTCTATTGTGCCGGCATTCATAAACATACCCTCGGGAATAGCGTCGTGCTTGCCCGCAAGTATCTCAGCAAAGCCCCGCACGGTTTCCTCAATGGGCACATACTTTCCGCTGTAGCCCGTAAACTTTTCCGCAACGAAGAAGGGCTGGGAAAGGAAACGCTGTACCTTTCTGGCACGGCTTACAATAAGCTTATCCTCCTCTGCAAGCTCATCCATACCCAAAATAGAGATAATATCCTGCAATTCCCTGTAACGCTGCAAAATAGCCTGCACGCCTCTTGCGGTATTGTAGTGCTCCTCACCTACAACGGATGGCTCCAGTATCCTCGAAGTGCTTTCAAGAGGGTCAACGGCAGGATAGATACCCTGTTCAACTATACTCCTTGACAGTACGGTGGTAGCGTCAAGGTGGGCAAAGGTAGTGGCAGGCGCAGGGTCAGTAAGATCGTCCGCAGGCACATAAACAGCCTGCACAGAGGTAATTGAACCGCTCCTTGTAGAGGTAATCCTCTCCTGAAGTGCACCCATTTCGCCCGCAAGGGTAGGCTGATAACCTACCGCCGAGGGCATACGTCCCAAAAGAGCGGAAACCTCCGAACCTGCCTGTACAAAACGGAAAATATTGTCGATAAACAAAAGCACATCCTGCTTTTCCTCGTCACGGAAATACTCCGCCATGGTAAGTCCCGTAAGACCTATCCTCATTCTTGCTCCGGGAGGCTCATTCATCTGACCGAACACAAGGGCTGTTTTGTCAATAACCCCCGATTCCTTCATTTCGTTATATAAATCATTACCTTCTCTTGTTCTCTCTCCTACACCGCTGAACACGGAATAGCCTCCGTGCTCCGTGGCAATATTCCTGATAAGCTCCATAATAAGTACGGTTTTGCCTACTCCCGCACCACCGAAAAGACCAATCTTGCCGCCCTTTGAATATGGGCAAAGTAAGTCAATTGACTTAATGCCCGTTTCCAGCATTTCCGCACCGGTAGTCTGCTGTGCAAACCCCGGCGCAGGTCTGTGTATTGACCAATGGGGAGCATGCTTGGGGGCAGGCTGTTCATCTATAGGCTCACCGGTAACGTTAAACATACGTCCAAGGGTTTCCTTACCCACGGGTACGCTAATAGGTCCGCCCGTATCTACGGCAGACATACCCCGCCTGAGTCCGTCGGTAGAACTCATAGCTATGCACTTAACCACGTCATCCCCTATATGCTGGGCAACCTCCGCAATTATTTTCCCGTTATCGCTCTCAACCTCTATTGCATTATACAGTGCAGGCATATGTTCCTTGGAAAACTTAACATCAATAACCGCACCGATTATCTGAATAATTTTGCCAACATTTTTTTCAGACATTGGTAAATCAAATCCTTTCTGTAATTATAGGTCGCTGCCTGCTATTATCTCGGTTATCTCCTGAGTAATGGCTCCCTGCCTTGCCCTGTTGTATCTGGTGTTAAGGCTGTCAAGCATATCATCGGCATTTTCCGTAGCGGAATCCATAGCCGTCATCCTTGCACTTTGCTCGCAAAGTGAAGCCTCTGCCATTGCACCGTATATAATGGTATTAATATACTTAGGCAGTACGTACGAAAACACTGCCTCAGCACTCGGTTCATAAAGTGTGGCGGCCTTATCGGTTTCCTCTCCCATATCCGCAACCCCATTTATATCAAAAGGGAACAGCTTAACACAGGTGCTTTCATAAGATATGGTGGAATTATATTTGGTATAAGCAAGATATACTGCGTCGGTTTTACCCGAAGTATAATTTCTCACCACTATTTCACCTATTTTCCTTGCATCTTCGTAGGTTGGTTTTTCAGATATGCCCTTAAAGCTGTGACTTATGTTTTTACCCCTGTTGTTAAGATAATCAAAAGCCTTTGAACCAACGGTAATAAAATCGCATTCGACATCTGCCGCAACTTCAATGGCAGTCTGGCACACAGCTATATTATAGCCGCCGCAAAGACCTCTGTCCCCTGCAAGGACTATAATAGTTATATGACTTACATCCCTTTCGGTAAGATATTTAATTCCCGTTGTATCGAGACTGCCTACCATACTTGAAATGACCTTCCCCGTCATTTCATAAAATGGCATAATCTGTGTATACCTATCCCTTGACCTGTTGAGTTTAGAGCTTGCCACAAGGTTCATAGCCTTAGTAATCTGACGGGTGCTGCCTACACTTTTAATGCGGCGTTTAATTTCCCTCATTCCTTCGCTCATCCGGCTCACCCCTCAAATATCTTCTTAAACTGAGTCAGAGCATCCTTCAGCTCCTTCTCGTTTTCCTCACTTAATACCTTCTTCTCTCTTATATCGGTAAGCACATTGTTATGTGACTTTTCCATATATTCAAAAAATTCCCTTTCAAAGGCGGCAATTTTTTCATTTTCCACATCATCCAGATACTTGTTGGTAACAGCATAGAGAATAACCACCTGTTTTTCCACGGTCAATGGTCGATATTGGGGCTGTTTTAATATCTCCACAATCTTCCTGCCGTGATTAAGTCTGTCAAGAGTATCCTTGTCAAGGTCTGAACCGAACTGGGAAAAGCTCTCCAGCTCACGATACTGAGCAAGCTCAATCCTGATAGGTCCGGATATTTTCTTCATAGCCTTAATCTGTGCCGAGCCTCCCACTCTTGATACCGAAAGACCCGCATTGATTGCAGGGCGCACACCGGAATTAAACAGCTCACTTTCAAGGAAAATCTGTCCGTCGGTAATGGAAATAACGTTGGTTGGAATATAAGCCGATACATCCCCTGCCTGAGTTTCTATTATAGGCAAAGCGGTTATTGAACCGCCGCCATGTTTTTCATCCACTCTTGCGCTGCGTTCCAAGAGCCTCGAATGCAGATAGAATACATCACCAGGGTATGCCTCACGTCCCGGTGGTCGTTTAAGGAGCAGTGACATGGTACGATATGCCTGAGCATGCTTTGACAAATCGTCATATACAATAAGCACATCCTTGCCATTTTCCATAAACTCTTCACCCATAGCACAACCTGCATATGGTGCAAGGTACTGCAAAGTTGCAGGTTCCGATGCGGTGGCGGATACAATAATGGTATAATCCATAGCTCCATAGTCCTCAAGGGATTTAACTATTCTTGCAACAGTAGATGCCTTCTGACCGATAGCAACATAGATACAGATACAATCCTTGCCCTTTTGGTTGATAATGGTATCAATGGCAATAGCTGTCTTGCCTGTCTGTCTGTCACCTATGATAAGCTCACGCTGACCTCTGCCGATAGGCACCATTGCATCAATGGCTTTAATACCTGTCTGAAGAGGCACATCAACCGACTTCCTTGTAATAACACCCGGCGCCACCCTTTCTACAGGTCTGAATTTATCAGTGTTAATGGGACCTTTTTCATCTATGGGCTGACCTATAGCGTTTACTACCCTGCCGATAAGCACTTCGCCTACAGGCACACTAGCCACCCTGCCCGTCAGTTTAACGGTGTCTCCTTCCTTGATACTCCCGTCATCGCCAAGAATAACGACGCCGACGTTTTCCTCCTCAAGGTTTTGGGCAAGCCCGTATACGCCGCTTTCAAACTGCACCAGCTCACCGCTCATGGCGTTGTCAAGCCCATATACCCTTGCAATATCATCGCCCACTTGAATAACCGTACCCACTTCAGAAACATCAAGCCTGTGGGTATAAGACTTAATCTGTTCCTTGATAACGGAACTGATTTCATCCGGTCTCAGCTTCATAGGTTATCCCTCCTCTCTGCTGAATCGCCCTTAAGCAGTTTTTTAAGCTCATCGAGGCTGTTTGATATGGTGGAGTTGATCATATGTCCGCAGACTGTGATCTTAAGTCCGCCTATAAGTGCGGCGTCTACGGATACCACAGGCTCCACCCTTTTACCAAGTTTGTTTTCAAGTACACTTACAAGCCTTTCAAGCTTTTCGCCGCTAAGGGGCACAGCGCTCACAATCTCCGCCCTGACAAGGTTTCTGTCAAGACGTGACATTTCGATATAACAGGTAAGTATATCACCAAGCATATCTCCCCTGTCCCTCATAAATATCAGCGACAAAAAGCCGAACAGCTCCTCATCCATTCCCTCAAAGGCAGTTTTAACAAAATCCGCCTTATCCGAGGGATCTACTCCCGGGTGCCCCATAAGCTTTTTAAAATCCGGGTTGTCATTAAGTTCCTTAATCACAACTCCCGCTTCTTCCTCAAGCCTTTGGCACTTATTTTCTTCCTTTGCCAAGCCAAACAGAGCTGCGGCATACTTGTCGCAAATCAACTTGTCCATTCAAGCTCCTCCAACTCTTTTACCGTCTCCTCAAAAAGCTTTTCCTGCTCATCGGGAGTGATACTGTTTGCCACAAAACGCCGTGACATCTCGGCAGATACTTCAATGATCTGCTGTTTTATGTCATCCTTGACCTTTGCACGCTCGTTTTTAATTTCTTTTTCGGCTCTGTTTTTAATAAGGACAGCCTCTTTTCTGGCATCGGAAATAATCTGTCTGGAATTTTTCTTTGCAGACTCTCTTGCACTTTCCAGAATTTCACTTTTTTCAATATTAATATTATCAAGCTTTTCCTCATACTCCGCCTTAAGCTTTTCAGCCTGCTTAAGCATATTGTCAGCATTGCTGAGCCTTGCGGCTATCCTCTCGCTCCTACCCTTAAGATAATTAAGTATGGGAACATATAAAATTTTGCTTAAAGCAAAGCAGAGTATACCGGTATTGATAAGCTGGATACACAGCTGAATAACAAACTGCTTATCCAAAGTAATTACATATCCTGCATCCATACCACACCTCCGTTCACGACAGCGGCAGTATTAAAGCTGACCTATAAACGGATTTGCAAACATCAAAAGCAGCGCTACTACCAGACCGTAAATACCTGTGGACTCGGCAACGGCACAACCTAAAAGCATAGTTGACGTAATGGTGCTCCTTGCCTCGGGCTGACGACCTACAGCCTCAGCGCCCTTACCTGCGGCAAAGCCCTGACCTATACCCGGACCTAAGCCCGAAAACATTGCAAGTCCTGCTCCTATTGCAGAACAACCTAACACAAAAGCTCTTGGATCATCCATAATAAAATACCTCCGTTTCTTTTTATAAAGTTTTACCAAAACTTCTTATTAAATTTAAATAAATGCGGTTAATCCGCAATTTTATCCTTGATAAATGTCATACTTAACATTACAAACACAACCGTCTGAATAACCCCTGCGAACAGGTCAAAGTACACATGAAACACAGCCGGTATACCGAAGTTAAGCCACCGTGGCAGACTGTATATAAGTGTCATAATAACCATACCGCCCATAATATTTCCAAAAAGACGGAAACTAAGTGAAATAGGCGTTGCCATCTCGCTGACTATATTAAGGGGCAGCATGAAGGGCAGAGGTTCAAGATAGCCCTTAAAATAACCCAGCTTACCTGTTTTTATACCCATAAAATGAATCATAAAAAATGTTGCGGCAGTTACGGCTGCAGTGGTAGCAAGGTCGGCTGTAGGAGCCCTGAAGCCCAAAAGACCGCTTATATTGGAAGTGAGAATAAAACAGAATATGCCAAAAAACCATTTGCCGAAATATGCATATTTTTCCGTCATACAATTGCATACCAGCTTATACATACTTTCCACACCCAGTTCAACCACATTTTGCAGTCCCTTCGGCTCATCGGTAAAGTACTTAATCCGGCTCCTGACAAAAAAGGCAAAGATAATAAGAGCTGCCATAATAACCCACGTGGTAACTACCGTCTGGGTTATCCAGACCTCCTGTCCCGCTACATCTATCCTTCCCAATATTCTTGAAGATATATCAAAACCCGAATCGGGACTGTCAACTATACCTATCAATTTTTTTAGGGGAAATACCTTCAACTTTTTTGCCTCCCTTCTTTTCATATATTATATTTGCTATATATACGGCAGGCTGCATGATAAGCAGACCTATTACCAAAGCAACGATACTGAGTTTATCCCTTATAAATGCAGCAAGCACAAGAGCCGCTATCGTCATAAGCATACGTATGTTATATTGTCCCATCATATATTTTTTTGAGGAATCAGCCTCCATATCCACCGATGCATTTACAGCCCGTGCAAGCATTATAAGCCTCATCAGCGACACCGCTACGCCGTAGTAAAGCCCCAAAGCAAACTTAAAGGGATTATCCGATACAAAAAGACTTACAATAAATACTGCAACACTGATTGCCAGAGTAGTTACGGCAATATACCAAAGCGTATCCTTAAGACCTATCTCCTTTTTCATCTCTTTTCTCCTTATGTCTGTAGTTATCAATATCTATAAATGTATCCTTGTCCTTAAAGAAAGGACGTGTTATCATATAAACACTTCTGAAACCCGCACCTACACCCAGCAGAATAAAAACAAAAAGCAAAATCGGGCTTGTGCCGAAATATTCATCCAGCATAATTCCCACATATAAGCATAAAGCTATGGGCACAAGCATCGAGAATCCAAGCTGTGTGATAAGTGCAAGAGCCTTGGCAATTTTTCTGTCCATAAACCCCTCCGCATCAGCAATCGGAGAGTTAATCTACAAAAATCACTTTTTGCACTTTTTACAAAAACGTCTCTCCATTAAATATACATTATTATACAATATGCCGAGTATATTATCAAGCAAATTTTTAATTTTAAGTTTTTTTGTTTTAAAGATCGTTTTTTTATGCAAGTTTTAATCATTTTTAACAAAAACAGTGATTTTTTGACTTTATTTTGAACTTTTGCGTAAATAAAATAAACTATTCATTAATACAATACTATGTCCTCATAAGTCAAAAATATACCTGACTTTGTATGTATCAAACCTGTAAAAAAACTTGTAATTTTATTAAAAATTTGTATTGACACATTGCTTTGATTATAGTACAATAATCCTGTTTGAATTGCGCCCGGTTTTACTCATTAGCCCCGAGTTCTGCCGGATAACAGCTTTTTTCGGACATTTGAAGCGCAGCAATTCATGAACTGCATTTTTTGTTACTTATAATTCGAGAGGAGATTTCTATAATGAGAACAACATTTATAGCTAAGCCTGCTGAAATAGAAAGAAAATGGTATGTTGTTGACGCTGCGGACCACACTCTTGGTCGCCTTGCTTCAGAAGTTGCAAGCGTACTTCGCGGCAAGAACAAGCCTATCTACACACCACACTGCGATACAGGCGATTATGTAATTATTATCAATGCTGACAAGATTAAGGTTACTGGTAAGAAGCTTGATCAGAAGCTTTACAGAAAGCACTCCGATTACGTTGGCGGCTTTAAGGAAACAACACTTAGGGTTATGATGGACAAGAAGCCCGAAGAAGTTATCAGACACGCTGTAAAGGGTATGCTTCCTAAGAACACTCTTGGCAAGGATATGCTTAAGAAGCTCTTTGTTTATTCCGGCAGCGAGCATAAGCATCAAGCACAGTGTCCAGAAGTATTAGAGATTAAGTATTAATAGGAGGTTAAATCATGGCAGCAGCTAGATATTACGGTACAGGTAGAAGAAAAAGCTCTGTAGCAAGAGTTTACTTAGTTCCGGGCAACGGTAAAATTACTATTAACAAGAGAGATATTGATGACTACTTCGGTCTTGATACACTTAAGCTTATTGTTAGACAGCCACTTGAGCTTACAAACACAGGCGCTAAGTTTGACGTGCTTGTAAATGTATGCGGCGGCGGTACTACAGGTCAGGCAGGCGCAATTCGTCACGGCATTTCAAGAGCACTTCTTGAGGCTGACGCTGACTTCAGAGCACCTCTTAAGAAGGCTGGTTTCCTTACAAGAGACCCACGTATGAAGGAAAGAAAGAAGTACGGCCTCAAGGCTGCCCGTCGCGCTCCGCAGTTCAGCAAGCGCTAAACTTTATCAAAAGTGGTCAAAAACCCCGGAACTACGCGGTTTCCGGGGTTTTTCCTTT
>CALWRD010000113.1 GCA_944383875.1 uncultured Clostridia bacterium
TTATTCATTCCTTCAAAAGGATTTTTGCCCGTAATAAGCTGAACAAGGGAAACGCCGAGGGAATAGTAATCCGCCTTACTGTCATAAATACCCCTGCCGACTTCCGGAGGAAGATAATTCATTGAAATCTCCTTGCCGCAGTCCTCTATATGCGATATATCTACGCCAAAGTCTCCCAGCAGAACATCATCGCCCAAAGGATTATAGAAAATATTTGTAGGCTTAACAAATCCGTGGATAATTCCTACACTGTGAATCGCTTTAAGTGCATCCAACACGCCCGGTATAATCATCTCCAAGATAATCTTATCATTAACCGGCTTGGACATAATATTTTTTTCAAAATTTGGCATTATCTGACAGAGATGATTGTTATAAATTGTTTGATCCATCTTTTTTATGATATGTGAAGATGAAATCTTACGCTGTTTATCCAATATTTCTTTGGATGGCATTCTGTCATCATAAAAAATCTTTGCGGCACATATCCAACCGTCATAATCACACATAAAGGTTGCCGCTTCACCGTTATCCGGGTTTGTAACGGATTTTAAAACATATCTGTTACCTATCTTATCACCGAGTTTTACATCATCGAATCTTAATTCAGCCGACATTTAAACACCCCCTCCTTAATTTGTCTTAAAGCAAAGAACATTGTTTTTAAGCAGCTTATCAATCCTTGCATAAAGCTTCATATTCTTTCCAACCATTTTGGTGTCATTTTCAACTATGGTGGATATTTCCTTTTCAAGCTCTTCAAGATCACTGTTCATCTTTTTCTCAAGTTCTTTTTTCTTTGACATATAGCTGCTTCTTGCACTGCCGCCAAGGAGCTTGCCCTTAAGTCCCTGTTTTGAATTGTAATACTCTTTTTCAAGAGCCATTATCTCATCAAAAGATTCTTTCTCAAGTCGTTCTTTTTCTGCGGCAAGCCTCTTGTCTTTGTCAAGTTCAAGATGTGAGCAGGCGTTATAAACTTTTTTAAGAAAATTAACAACATCAAACTTATAAAACCTTGTCAACAGAGACGCTTTTTCATCGTAATCCGCCATGGAATTCATAAGTTCTCTCAAGCGGCTGATGTCCGGTAAATCACTTTCATTGTATAATCTTTCATCAAAGTCTTTAAGCAGGCTGTATACCTTCTCAACAAGAGAAAGGTCATATTCAACCATTTGCACTGACAAAAGAGTACCCCTCTTTTCAAAGCCTCTGATTTTATCCAATTCACCCTTTATAATCTCCAGTTCAGGCTCAGGTTCGGCTCCGTCGTCGATATTTTTAAGGGCATACTTAATCCTGTAATATTCAAAACGTTTATTCAAATAAGCGCTTGGATTGCAGCCTGTAAATATGTAATTTTTGCCTTCTTCCATTACCATTCTTGCCTCGGCAATGATACCATCGGGATCAGTCTTCGGCTCATCCGTAAACAGCTTAACGGCAGCAGGTACCTGTTCTTCCAGAGCAACATCATCCTCATATACACACTCATAGGGATTTTCGTAATTGCTGCCTTCGGCATATCCTACCATCGCCTTGACACTGTCTTCCGTATCCACCTTGCGTATACCCACTGTAACTTCACGTTTTGGCTCTTCTTCAACCGATTTTACCTCGGGTTTAACAGGTGCGGCAGGCGAAGGCGCTGCCGGTGCAGGTGCGACAGGCGAAGGCATAACGGATGATGGAGCAACAGGCGAAGGTGCAGCAGGCTTTTCCTCTCGTCTGAACTCGGCGGCAGGTGTGCTTTGCTGTACAGGCTGCGGCTGGCTTTCAGCTATCTTAACCTCCGGTATTTCCTCTTCAGGCTCCTCATATGGTACAAGGATTTCTGCATCACGATAAGACTTAAGCTTAGCTATATCATCATCCAAAACAAAAAATTCCTCGATAATACTGCTTGCCGACTCAACAGCGGCTATATTTTGCCTAAGCTGTTCAAATTCGTAAGCTTTTGAAAGAGGAGTAACTGTGCCGTCCTTTACAATCGAATATTCTTCCACACTATGATAGAAGCTAAGCATATCTGATACATATGACTTTGCAATTTCAAGCACGCTTGCTTTATTATCATTTAAAATTTCAAGCAATGAAAGTGCTTTTTTTATCTCCATATTTTCACCTCCAAAATATTTAACGGATACGCGAATACTTTCCCCTACCGGTATCCTTACATAGCGATACATCAAAGACAAAAGTATGTCCAATATATCAAATTATCATAAGATAATAATAGCACTTTAATCATATCTCGTCAAACAAAAAATGATACTCTTCACAAAAAATTAACTTAATATTCCGCCAAACATTACTTGATAAACTATTTATATTTAATTTAAAACTATTTTTATTTTTTAATCAATTACATTATTACGGCTATTTCCGTATTTATATCCACATATTTACTATCCTCCGGCTTGTCAATACCTCCCTTTTCAAAAGCCCTTTCCATTCTCATTAAGTCACAATCCTCATCATACAATATTTTAAGTCCCGCTTGCGCCTCCTGTTTTATTTTCTCCATACAAAGAGTTAAGATTTCGTCGGTAATCTCCGAATTTTCATTTTCCGGTTCTACTTTTATTATAATCTTATCAGGCTTGACAACAATACTTTTTTTCTTCACCTTGACAAATTTAGAATTGTTATCGGTTTCAACATTGATATACCCTGTACTTCCATCATCATCCAACCATTTGACGCAGCGCATCTCTTCATCCGTCAGTTTTTTTACGGCAGCGCCGTCCGCCATTAAAATTCCACCGCTGATTTCAAAGCTTTTATCTGTCGCATTTATAGCAGGTATTACAATATCACCCTTTTCCTTAAGTGCAATACATAGTTTGTCAAGTTCCGTAGGCTTTTCCCCGGTATGGCTCCTGTAATATTCACTGATAAACTCTGCTGCATCTTTACCGCCGTTTTCCCCTTCCAGCACAGCCTTCGGATCATCGGAAGCCATTATAACTACCCTTCGGCTTATCTGTGTGTCCTTTTCCATATAATTAACCATTTCATTTACCGCAGTCTTATCGGATAGAAGTGAAATATCAGCTATACAAAGAGTGGTATGACCGAAAAACAGCTCACCGGAACTTTTCAGACCGCATGCCTCAACAGCCTCGGATATATTTTTTCCCGTACCCTCGGTAACTGACTTATTTTTCTCACTGGTATCCTCGCCGCTGTTACCTTCGGCAGTAAGTATATATGCCTCAAAACCTTTGTCAAAGCCCACTGCTGTAACAAAGTCTCTGTCCTCAGGCTCAATTCCGCATCCGCACAATAATATACAAAAAACAGTACTAATCCATATTCCGACCCTCATTCTTCCTGCCCTCCAATATACTTGCAGCAAACAACACTATCGGTATTACAAATAAATATATACATTCCATAACAGTCACGGTACTTACCAAGTAATAATAGGCTCTGTCACCGTTTTCCGGAAGCAACCCCGCAAAAACTGCCACGACAGTACAGATTACTAACGCCGCCTTTGAATTGATGCCGAAGCTTTCCTCTGCACATATACCGCTGTTATATAAGGCTGCACTTAATGTGAAAAACACGCCTACCGTCCAGATTCCCATCATAAGCCCCTCCTGCCTTTCGATAAACGATGCCGGCAGGCTGACGCTGTACATCATCTCTAATACCGAAAAAGTAAGGGAACGCATCTGTGGAGCTCCGAAGCGAATAAGAGTAAGAGTAAATACCAAAGCACACAATACTCCCGAAATCAAAACGGCAGATACGGTCTTTTTCCTAAGACTTGTCCTGTCTTTAATATATGGCATTGAAACCAATATATACTCCAGAGGATAAAACCAGAACAATACAACTATAACCGCCTTTGAAAGATTAAAACCACTTTCTTCAAGCACAGGCAGCAGCTCATCCGCTCTTCCTTCGCTTACACCGCATATAAGTACAAAAGCTATTACCGCTAACAGCGGCAGCAGAAAAATCTCCGCCAACCTGCCACGAACCTCCCTGCCTTTATAAGCGGCGTAAAGTCCGCAAAGTGCCATTGCCGCCATAACAGCAAACAGCGGTATATCCCCCTCCATTATATCAGTTAGGCTTTCTGCAAACACTCGGAGACAGAAACCCGCAAACAACACCGTTTTTGCAATAAATCCCCATACAATAAGGCGAGATGGAAAATTACCGAAAGCATTACGGCAGCAGTCAAAAAAATCCGCACCTTGGTATTTTTCAGCCATATTTATCAGAAAAGCCGAATATGCCGCCGCCGCAAGTGTGGCTATAATTATAACAGTCAACCCGTCTCTCCAAGCCAACCCTATCGCAAGCTGGGGAATTATTACAAAATCAACACCGATTATCTCCAGCACTGTAAGAGCACATATCTGTCTTGCACTTATCTTATCATTAGACATATCATCGCCTGCCTTTATTAAATATAGTCTGCTTCATCTTATTTAACGGTGCTCTTATAATGCTGTCCCTGAGTTCCTTTACGCCCTTTGCGGCAGCAAAAGGATAAATATAAGGTATACCAAAGCTTTTAAGGGAACAAAGATGAGTAATAACAAGGATAACACCTAAAAACCAGCCGAAAAGCCCAAGTACAGCACTCAGGGCTATAACAATGTATTTAACCAGCCTGTATGCCGAAACCAAGGCGATATTCGGCACGGCAAAGCTGCATATACCCGTAAGAGCAACGATAATAACCACCATCGGGCTGACCAGACCCGCTTCAACAGCAGCCTGTCCTATAATAATACCGCCGACTATGCCCAACGTACTGCCTACACTTGACGGCAGCCTTATTCCCGCCTCTCTCAGTGCCTCAAAGGCAAGCTCCATAAAAATAACCTCAGCTATGGTAGGTATAGGCACGGTAGCCCTGGCTCCCGCAAGCTTAAAAGCAAGCTCCCCCGCTATCATGGAAGGCTGATAGAGGGTAACCGCTATATAAAGCCCCGGAAGAGCAAAGGCAAAAAAGCCCGCCAGATACCTGATAATTCGTACAAAGCTCATTATCTCCCATCGCTGATAATAATCCTCGGATGCTTGATAAAAACTTGCCAGTACAACGGGAACAAGCATTACAAATGGGGAATTATCCACCACAACAGCTACCCTGCCCTCAAGTATTTCCGCAGCAGCCTTGTCCGGTCTCTCCGTAAGCTGCACAAGAGGAAATGGGGAAGTCTTGCTGTCCTCGATATATTGCTCAATGTATCCGCTGTCAAGCACCGCATCTATATCAACATTTTCCAGACGTTTTATTACTTCCGCAAGAATGTCCTCCCTCACCGTTCCTTTTAAGTACATAACGGCAATATCCGTCTTGCTTCGTCTTCCTATCTTCATCTGTTTGCACTTAAGATTGGTATCTCTTATTCTTCTGCGGATCAGCACCGTATTTATCCTGATGGACTCGGCAAAGGCTTCCTTGGGTCCCTGAACCGCAATTTCATTTTCGGGCTTGTCCACGCCTCGCTTCGGAAAGCCCTTTGTGGAAATAACAACCGCCTTATCATAGCCGTCAATAAGAAGCATACTGTTGCCTGCCATCACTTCATCTATAGCTTCATAAATATTATCCGAATATTTTATATCTGCCGTGGTAATGCCGCCGTCAAGCAAAGAGGAAATACTGTAATCGCTTGTATCTGTGAGCCTGATTCCAACCATCAGTCCTTTAAGCACACTGCCCTCAATAAGAGTTCTGTTTGCCATATCATCAATATAACAGATAAAAACAGCCCTATCCTTATTTTCACCTATATAAAGCTTTCGTTTTACTATATCTCCCCAATCTTCAAATGCGGAGTTAACGATTTCTATGTTTTTGTCTATAGCCTTATCAAGCATAAAATCACCCGCTGTTATTATTTACCCTATCTAAGAAAATATACTTAAAAACATTGACCTGTATGTATAAATAATATATAATTTAGACATATAAAATTAATTTTAAAGGTGGCTATAAAATGAACAAATCAGCTTTAAAGAAATACGCAGCCGTTTCCCTTGTCATTGCGCTTTTTCTTTCATTTACGGTAAATGCTTCATACAGATACGGAGATATTAACAGCGATGACAAAATCACCGCAAGTGACGCTGCTCTGCTGTTGGCTTATGTGCTTAACCCTGCCGCTGTTAATATAGATGATGAGGTTCTTCAACATTTGGACATTAATATGGACAACAAGATAACCGCCGCAGATTGTGCGGAAATATTGTATAAAACGCTTAATAATGCATACATTATGCCTATTGAAAAAAATGATTCCACAAGCGGTTCTCCTTTTGAAACCACAACTGTTACCGATGTTTCCACAGAAACTACCACACGTGAAGCCACTACGGAGAGTACCACCGCTGATCCAAATTCCATACATTCAAGCGGATATACCTTCACCATAGGTCAATCCGAAAGTTCCCTGCCAAAGGCGGATACTGTCCGCACCACTCCCGATGGTATAACCTGGTATGCCTATGATGCGGATTATCTGCACTATACAAGGGTAGGCGTACACAACGGCGCCATAGTGAAAATAGTATCCTATGATACCTCAGCCGCCTACGATGATGTACATATCGGTGATACAATAGACTATGCAACGGGCTCAACTATAGACTACAACTATACCAGATTATCCGAAACACGTTTGTTTATTGACACAAACGATAATAATAAACTATATGCAATAATGCTCACTTCAAGAAGCTATTACACAAGCAGCCTTGATTACAGCCCCGAAAAATGCACAGCACTGAGCATGCAGATAGCCGATGATACCAATGCCTTCCGTGCACAGCATAATCTGCTTGATCTGGTATGGAATCCCGACCTTGCCGAAGTGTCTCAGGCATATGCCGAGGATATGGCAGAAAACGGTTTCTTTGACCATATTGATTTAAACGGGCAAAATCCCGGTGACAGAATAGAAAATGCAGGACTCATTTATTACTACTACGGAGAGAATATAAATGCAGGCTACTACAGTGCGGAAGAGTCAATAAACGGCTGGGTAAATTCAAGCGGTCACCGTGCAAATATTTTAAATGAAAATTTTACACAGATCGGAGTAGGAGCAGCGTATAACCCGGATGACACACTTGAATATTATACCAGATGCGTACAAAACTTCTTTACCCCGTTAAGATAAAGGACTGCACGGAAAAACATTTTTGCGGCACATTATTCTCTTTCACTTCACAAAAAAATACCGTTGCCCATATACATGGGGTAACGGTATTTTCATTTTGTTATTTATTTACATCGGTCTCAAATATTTTCAATTTGAAGTGTTGTACCGGCTTATGTCGGCTATTACAAGTCCGTCCTGATTTTTTATATTTTTAAGACCCATGTATATGTATATTCCGCCAATGGCATAAAAGACAACGGAGGGAAAATTAAAACCTATCAAAATAGGTATAAACAGCTGCATAAGGAAAGGCAGTGTCCTTGAATATACCGACAGCTTAAGCATTTGCGTAAATCTTAAAGGAACCCTTGTTGCAAACATATTGATTATATTACCTATAATTGCGAGAAGAAGCACACTGTACAAAGCACGCATCACATTGCCGGAAAGAAGCATAAACACAAATATTGATATAATGCCTAATCGGACGCTTTGCTTTGAAAGAGTTTCCATTATATCTGTACTGCTTATATCTATTCCAAACTCCGCAAAACTTATACGCTGTCCCTGTATGCCGTTAAAAACATACATCTCATCCTTATCAGCTATAAATGCATACATACTGTCTCCCGCAGCCGAAACATTCAGTTCCTCGCTGTCGGTATCAATATATATACGCACTCCGTTAAGCTTGTCTGTATAGTCCACCTTGTCCATACTAAGCTCACCGTCTTTCAGCACAAACTCAGGAATATACTTTTCAGCAAATCCTTGTATTCCACCCATAAAATAATAAGCGGGTACAAGAGCTGCCGTCATAACCGCAGTAGCAAAAACAACGGTAATAACCGCATAAATAAATACACGCACTCCTTTGATTTTTATAAGCTCCGGATAAGAAGCAAACCGATAGAGAGCAGTTAAAAATTGTTTAACCAATGACATAATAAAACCTCCTGTATTGTACCTCCGTATAATTCCGCAAATATAATGTTTAACAACTGTACCTGCCAATGTAATTGGATATTTGCCAGTAATATCTCTGCGCTCAGAAGTACATTAAACGGATAATCTTTTTTATTATATCACAGCGATTTTAATTTTTCAAATGTTTTAACAAACTCTCCATATTTTTGCCGCAATAACAGTCATATCATCACGTATTCTGCCCTTGCCTGCCTTGACAGCCTCTTCCAGCAACTTGTCACAAAGCTTATCCGGCTGTAAGTCGGAATATTTTTCTATAACCTGTGCAAACCATTTTTCCTTACCCAAAAGACAGGGGGCAGCCTCTGTTACACCGTCGGTTACCATAACAATAATATCGTTGTCTGACAGCCTCAATTCGGTACTGTTACTCTCCGCACTATCCATAATGCCTATGGGCAATCCCCCTCCGCCTATCATACGTACACCCTCTTCGGTAATAAGATAACTGGGCATACCTCCTATTTTTACAAACTCGGCACTGCCGTCATACAAATTTATATTGCATATATCAAGAGTGGCAAATATATCCTCTCCGCCTGCCTTCATCAGCAAAAGAGAATTTAACTGTTCAAGCACCATATCCCGTTCAAAACCTGCCTCCATAAAATCCTCAAACAGTTCCACCGAAGCGGCGCTCTCTTCCTTTGCCTTCCCACCGGACCCCATACCATCGGAAAGTGCCAGCATATATATACCTCCTCCCAGCTCCATAAAAGTGTAACTGTCGCCCGATACCTTGCTTCCGTCTCGTTTTTTTACGGCAGCAGATACGGATATGCGGTATGGTCTTTCCTCACAAAGACGCAATATGCAGCTGTCCCCCTCTGTCCTGCACAGGTTTCCATCCCTGCTCATTCGTACTCCCAAGGACTTGTTTGCAGCAGATATTATACGTCTGATACATCTGTCACAGCTTCCTCTGCGTTTTTTTGCCACACTGACTTCATATCTGCCTTTCCGTCTGTATACCAGAACATCTTCACATCGCACTCCCGCCGTTCTCAAATCGTCTTTAAGTTTTGTCGAAAGCACCATATCGGCAGTTTTTTCATCCTTAAGCTCCTTTACCAATCTCTTCAGCAATGCAGATAACCCTCTGAGTTCTCCGCTTAAAAGGGATCTGCTTTTTTTCAAGCTGCGCTTTAGACCCTCGGTATCTTCAAAATCATCCACCTTATCCGTAACCGCACTCATGGAAAAAGCAAGCCTGTCCAAAGACTTTGCAAAGCCTTCAATACGTCCTGCCACACTTTGCCTGACGTATTTGCCGTCAGTATTTACCACAGCCCCACCGCACATTGTAAAGGGTAACCCAATAGTTAAAACAATTAAAGCAAGGGGTATTCCAAGTAGGTTAATATCTCCCATACCACCGCAGACAATACCTATTAACAACGATACCCCCAAAATTTCCACGCCGCCTCGTCGGAATGCCGCCACTCCCTCCGTAAACACAAGGGTAAGCAACGCTGACAATATACCCTGCAAACCTGCAAGAAGCAGATAATAAAGGCTCAGATTCTCACCGTAAGCACTCAATACACCACCTACCGTCATTATCAGTCCCGCTGCAATCGACTTTGACATAGATGATAAACCAAGTTTAAGTTTCCTCACCAAAACATTTAAAAGCGCTATAAGCAAATAAGAACCTATATATCCCCACACATATATATCAGCGCCCCTTGTAAAAACACCGACAGCAGAAGCAGCTGCCGCCAGGTACAAACTTCTATGTCCCAGCATAAAGGCAAGGTAAGCTCCCCCACATGGGCAAAGTATATCAAAAAGCATACATCTGGCTGCAAAAAACGCTCCAAACACATAAGCAGCAGGCAGTAAATATTTTTTATGCAAATTCGGTTTCATATTAATATCCTCCTTATGTAGAGAATATTATATTATAATGCAAAAAAATCTTTTGTCATTTAAAGGCATACAAATACAAAAAATTATTGCCAAATGCGTCAAAATGATATATAACTTTATTATAGCAGACAAAAAAGGAGGGGTAATATGCCGCTTGAAATTATATATGAGGACAAATATTTACTGGCGGTTATAAAATCTCCGGGTATGCTGTCACAGGCAGACGGAAATGACGATATAATGTCAGCACTGCCATATAAGACACATATTATAAACAGGCTTGACAGACCTGTAGGCGGAATTGTGCTGCTTGCAAAGGATGCCGATACTGCCGCAAAATTGACAAATCAAATAAAAGATATCGAAAAATACTATTATGCCATAGTATGTTCTTTATGCCCCGAATACGGGGAATTTTCGGACTATCTTATGACAAACAAAAGACTCAATACAACGAAAATTGTTAATTCCGGAAATGTAGGGGCAAAATTTGCTAAACTGACTTTCACAAAATTAGACGAAAAGGATGAACTTTCACTTATAAAAGTAAGACTGTATACCGGCAGACATCATCAGATAAGAGCGCAGCTGTCCGCCCACGGTATGCCTATATGGGGCGATACAAAGTATAACCCTGCTTTCAAGCACAAAAGAGGAGTGCTGCCTGCACTGTATGCCTGCCGTCTTGTTTTCACCCACCCCATAACAGGCGAAAGGTTATGCCTTAAAAGCAAGCCGAATTACGGAAAATTTTCAGACTTCACGGAGGATAAATATGAGCTATAACACCGTTATATTTGACCTTGACGGCACGATATTAAATACACTTGAGGACCTCGCCGCAGGAGTAAACTACTCTATGGAAAAATGCGGATATCCCAAGCACAGCATAGATGATGTGCGCAGTTATATAGGCAACGGCATAGACATCCTGATACGCAGATCCATTCCAAAAGAATGTACCGATGAGGATTGGAAAAGGGCAAGAGAGTTTTTCAGAAAATACTATACCGAGCATATGACAGACAAAACAACCGTTTATGAGGGAATAATACCTCTGCTTGAGGAACTAAAAAAACGAAATGTAAAGACTGCCGTGGTTACCAATAAAGATCATATTATGGCTAACAAATTAATTCCCAATTTTTTCGGTACGCTCATTCCCTGTGTAATAGGTACAGACCTAAGCAAACGACAGCGTAAACCTGCACCTGACGGAGTATATGCCGCAATGGAGATACTTGGAGCTAAAAAAGAAAGCACAATATATGTAGGGGATACCGAAGTCGATGTGCAAACCGCACATAATGCGGGACTTAAGTGCATAGGTGTTATGTGGGGCTTTCGCTGTACAAGCGGCATAGAGGGAGCGGACTATGTAATCAACAGTCCAAACGAGCTCCTTAAATACATACAATAGGAGATTATCAATGGAAATTAAGGTACTTAACTATGATTTTTCAATATGCAAAGTAAAAGATTATATCGGAGTTGATCTGACGGCAGATTATTGTTTCATCGGCAAAACAGATGAAGAAAACTCACTTGTATGTATTACACAAAATGTTCCCCCAAATACCGTTGCACGGGATGATGGTTGGAAGGCATTCAGAATACAAGGCGTACTTGATTTTTCCCTGATAGGTATACTGGCAAAAATTTCAGCAATCCTTGCTCAAAATAACATAGGTATATTTGCAGTATCCACATATAACACGGATTATATATTGGTAAAGGCTGAACATTTATCTACGGCAATAACGGCACTCAAATCAGCGGGATATAATATAGTTTAAACATATTCCGAAACCCTTTTAAAATTATTATCTTATATTTTTCAAAAAAAACGGGCAGTCAGTTAAAACCGCCCGTTAATTAATTCATTTAAAATCCCAGTTCTTTAACCCAAGAAACTAATTCTTCCGCAACAGCGGAGGCATCTTCTTCAATATCATTCCTTGATACGGTAAAGCCATCAGTAACTGCTGCATCAGGTTCCAGCTCCGCTATAGTTTCCACAGTATTTGCAAGTCTGCTGCCGCCATGAGATGAGAAGGGAATAATTGTTTTGCCGCTAAAATCGTATTCATCAAAAAAGCTGTACAGCGGCATGGGCATATCTCCCCACCATATAGGATAACCCACAAAAACAGTATCATACTCATCAAGATTATCTATGTGTGTGGAAAGCTCAGGTCTTGCATCATTGGCAAGCTCCTCGTCCGCAAGATCAACCAAAGGCTCATGCAGAGTAGGGTAGTCCTGCACTGTCTTAATTTCAAATAAATCTCCGCCTGTCGTCTCTTGTATGGTATTTGCCATAAACTCCACACTCCCGTACATCTCGCCGTCAACCACAACACGGCTTGCTCCGGCAACTGTATCAACTCCATCACTCTCAGGCATAGTAAAGTATACTATAAGGATTTTCCCGTCACTCAGATTTACAGCAGTTTGCTCCGTCCGCCCCGTTGTCTGTTCTGTTGTCAGCTGTTCTGTTGTCAGCTCATCTGTCTGCTGTATTTCCGTCTCATCGACAGGTGCATCATTCTGACCTGTAATAGTAATTTGTCTGTTTTCGGCATTCCACACTACCTCCGCGCCTAAGTTTTCGGAAACAAAGCGTAAAGGAAGCAAAGTTCGCTCATTGACAATAACGGGAGTGGTATCCAGTTCAACACTTTGTGAATTAACCTCTGCCAAATTGCTGTCAATAGTAAGGCTTATAACATCACTGTCCTTGGTAACGGTAACGGTTCGTGCAGCTGCATCCCATGACACTTCTCCGCCAAGTTCCTCAACAACAGCCCTTATGGGCACCATAGTCCTGCCATCTACAACAATAGGAGCAGTCCCGTTTTCATCAATACTTATAATCTCACCGTTTACCTGCATGGTTGGGCTGTCTATAGTCATAATTATAGTAGTCTGTGTCGTGGACTCAGCCATAGCAAAGCTTAAGCCGCCAACTACGGAAAGCACCCCTGCCAATACTCCGGTAATGACCAACGCCATTCGTTTTTTCATATATTTTTTCCTCCTTTAATGACCGTAGCCACGGTTTATTTAATCACACTTATATTGTCAAAGCTTTCATTTGGCGTAAAACTTGTAAATATACCGGGAGTTATGGATATTTCTCCATACTCTGTTACCAATATAAAATCAAAATCGGTATGATTTCTCCAATACTCTATTGCGGCATCTTTCCCCATAACAAAGAGGGCTGTAGAAAGTGCGTCACAATACTTACCCTCATCGGAAACTACCGTAACCGAAACCAGACCATTGTCAACAGGATAACCTGTTGAAGGATCTAAAATGTGACAATATCTCTTGCCATCTTCTCCGATAAAATATTTTTCATAATTTCCCGATGTAACAACGGCACAGTCGGACACCTCAAGCACACCCATATTGCCGCTGTCAAAGGGACTTTGTATACCCAGTTTCCAATTGCTTCCGTCAGGCTTGCTGCCAATAAGCTGTACATTGCCCCCAAGATTAATAAAGCCTGAAGTAATACCGTTTTCTTTTATTATTTCCGCAGCAATATCGCCTGCGTAGCCCTTACCGACAGCTCCCAAGTCCATTTCAACACCCGAAGGAAGGGTTACCGAATTTCCTTCAAGCTGTACACCACTATAGTCCACATACTTAATAAGCTCATCTATTTCACTGTTTTCAGGCACCCTGTAACTGTCCGTAGTAAAGCCCCACGCCTTAAGCACAGGATATACGGTAATATCCAGAAATCCGGCTGTCCTATCGGACATTTTAAGGGCAAAATCCAGGATTTCCGCAGTTTCATCATTAACTAGGGTCGTACTGCCGTCACTGTGATTTACTTTATATATATCGCTTGTGGGTGAAGTCACTGACCAAAGCTGCTCCAACTCTTCTATTTTATCCGAAGCTTCTCCGGCGGCTATATCAGCATCATCACCATACAATTCCATAGTTATATAAGTATCCATTGCAAACAAGCCTGTATTATATGGCAGTCCGCTATCTTGTGCAGCAGTTGTACATCCCGTAAGTAAAAGTAAGACAGAGATAAACGATAAAATCAGTTTCCTCATTGTCATCTCCTTACCTCTCAAAATCACCCTATCAATAGCATTCGTTTAAAATATCAAGTATTTCCTCCCTCGTAAGCTGCTTGCAGCAGCCTGCTGTAATATTGCAGGAATCGGCAACAGCCTTAAAGCAGGAATTATCGGTAATGCCCATCTCTCTGAAAGTAGTAGGCAAGCCGATTTCCTTAATAAAGTCTGCAAGGCGTTCCACTCCCTCAGCTGCAAGCTGTTCCTCTGTTTTTCCGTTACTGTCCACACCCCACACCTCTGTGGCAAAGCGAGCAAACTTTGCGGGAGCCGATGTATATAAATGTCTGTAGAGCACAGGATGAATAACCGCTAAGCCCTGACCATGATTACAGTCTGTATAAGCTCCCAGCTGATGTTCTATCTGATGTGCCTGAAAATCAGTCACCTTACCTATTTTCAATATACCGTTTTCTGCCATTGCGGAAGTCCACATAAGCTCACTTCTGGGGACAATGTCTTGTGGGTCTGCTATGGTTGCCCTGATGTTTTTAATGGTGTTCTTTATAACCGCTTCATTGATCTCGTCGGAAATAAAACTTTCAAGAGGACTTCCGAAATAGGTTTCCATACAATGACTGAGGGTGTCAAATGCTCCCGAAATCACCTGTTTAAAGGGAACGGTAAGTGTATAGCTTGGATCAAGCACAGCAAAGGTATTGTACGCCCCAAGCATACCTACCTTAAGCTTAAGCTCCTCATTGGTAATTACCGCACCGGAATTCATTTCGGAACCGGTACCCGATACTGTTACAACAGCACCCATAGGAAGAGCGTCTGTAGGAAGTTTTCTGTCCACAAATTCAAGCTTCCATATATCCTCTTCGGTCTTTACCTGTGCTGCTACCACCTTACAGCAATCTATTACCGAGCCGCCGCCCACTGCAAGGATAAAATCCACAGCATTATTCTTTGCAATAGCAGCTCCTTCCTGTACCTTTGCATAGGTCGGATTAGACATTATACCGCTGAATTCATAAACAGTTTTTCCTTTTTTATGAAGTACTTCCATCAGCTCATCGTAAATTCCGCTTTTCTTAACAGAGCCCCCTCCATAGGCAAGCATTACATTTTTGCCTACCTTATCAAGCTCTGTTTCCAACGCTCCTTTTGCCGCACCTACGCCAAAATATACCTTTGTCGGATAACTAAACACAAAATCTTTCATAATAAATGCCTCCTAAAATGTTGACTTTGTATGAAAAACACAATATAATTTAATTACACTTTAATTATAAAACCTAAAGTCAACTCTAGGTCAAGCTTTTTTTATAAATTTTTTATGGGAGGTAATAACTATGTCTTATACTGTCGGTGAAATGGCTAAAATGCTCAATACCACTCCCTCAACCCTCAGATACTACGATAAAGAAGGTCTGCTTCCCTTTGTGGGACGTTCCGTAAGCGGAATAAGGATGTTTACCGATACCGACTATGAATGGCTTCAAATAATCGGCTGTCTGAAAAAAACCGGTATGTCTCTTAAGGATATAAGAAAATATATTTATATGGCTATGCAGGGCGATGATACCATTGATGAAAGACTTCAGCTTTTCCTTAAACAAAAAGAAGCTGTTGAAAAACAGCTTGCCGAAATTAACGAAACTCTGGATATAATTAACTTTAAATGCTGGTATTATCAAACCGCAAAAGAAGCAGGCAGCACGGAAGTGCCTAAAAATATGAGCTTGGATGAAATACCAGAACAATTTCATGCTGTCAGAGAAAAATTAAGAAGACCAAATAAAGCTGAAACTTATGAGCAAAAAGTCGAATAAAAAAGGGGCGCTGTTCAATGCGTCCCTTGCTTAACTTAAATTTTTACTTTATATCCTAAGTCATTTAATAATGTCATCTGCCCATTTTTCAACATCACTTATGGGTGTAACAAGCTTATTTCCGTTAAACTTAATGTTTATGCCCTTTTCTACATCCGAGTCTTTACAGACGTGCTTGATATTGTCCAAGGTTTTGCCCAGCCAACCGCCGTTAGTTGCAAAAGCAAAGACACGTTTGCCTTTAAGTGAGTAACTGTCAAAGAAACTGCTTACGGCAGGAGCATATGTATACCACCATACAGGTGTACCAAAAACAACTGTATCATATTTATCAAAATCTGCTTCTACAGGCATTATTGCCGGTTTAAAGTTTGATTCTACCTCTCGCTTGCCCTGCGCCACAACTTCATTATAGGTACCTTCATAAGGCTTAACTGTTTTTATTTCCGCAATATCCGCTCCGATCCTTTTTGCTATCATTTCGGCTACACTGCGTGTATTGCCTCCGTAAGAATAAAATAAAACCAAGGCTTTCATAGCTTCACCTTCTTATATTATTAAATTTTTAATCGGATATGGCTCTTGGCATCATATATAGCTGCATTTAATCCCACATATTAAAAATTATGGCAGCTTGGTATAGTCCTCATCCGATACAGGCTCAAGCCATTCGTTTGAAGTATTCTCACCGGGCACCTCTACCGCTAAATGAGCAAACCAACTGTCCTTTGCCACACCGTGCCAATGCTTAACTTCGGCAGGGATAACGACTACATCACCTGCATGAAGTTCTCTCGCAGGCTGACCCCATTCCTGATACCAGCCTCTGCCTCCTGTGCAAAGCAGAATCTGACCTCCGCCCTTATCTGCATGATGTATATGCCAGTTGTTGCGGCAAGCAGGTTCAAAGGTAACGTTTCCTATCGGAACACCCTCGGCTGTAAGCATATTCAGATAACTTTTGCCTGTAAAATACCGGGCAAATGCGGTATTTGCACCACCACGAGGGAAAATATCCTTAATTTCATTCATAATAAACACCCTTTCTTTTTAAATAGCAATTGACTTATATTTAGTCAAATGTTATACTGTTTATCCTGTTCGATATGATTATACAACTTAAAGTTCGCTTTAAGTCAATATTTATTTTGTAAAAACTTAATTAAACTAAAAAGGAGGCTTTGCTATGCTTGACATTGACGTTTGGATGAAAGATTTTAAAGATAAAATCCTCTCATCTTTTGGCAATAGGGTAATATTTATAGGCTTACAGGGCAGTTATGCAAGAGGGGAAGCAACCACAGAGAGCGACATTGATGTGGTGGTTATTTTTGACTGCCTGTCGTTTAATGATCTTGAAAAATACGATACGATTATATCCTCGCTGCCATACAGAGATAAGATATGCGGATTTGTATTCGGAAAGGATGAGTTGACAAACTGGGAAAAATATGATCTGTTCCAATTTTACTATGATACCATACCCATATACAATAACTTGGATTTTCTGGAACACCTTATAAAAAAAGAAAATATACGTCAAGCCGTTTTGATAGGTGCGTGTAATATATATCATAGCTGCTGTCATAATACAGTGCATGAAAAAAACTTTGATATTTTGCAAGCCCTTTACAAGCAATCTGTCTTTGTGCTGCAGGCAAAACACTTCTATGATACAGGAAATTACATACGTCAAAGAAAGGAACTTCTGAATAAGCTAAAATTAAAAGACAGGGCGATACTGTCAAATTATTTTGCAATAAAAAGCAATAAAATTTACAATATAACATTTAAGCAATATTCAAATGATCTGTTTAAATGGTCAAAAGAACTAATAAATAAATTCCATATTTAACTTACAACGGGGACTGTACCCAAAGTCGGTACAATCCCCGTTATTGCATATCATTTTTATTATCTTTAAAGGGTTTTCCAATATATGGACTGCAAACAGCATAATTAATCACAGTATCTTGAAATGCCTTAACAACTAAATTACTGTCAGCCACACCTTCGGTAGTAAGAGTTCTTATCCTATCACAAATAGTTCGGTCAGGCATAGCGCACAAAATAAATGCTTGTCACAATAATTTCTCCAATCAATTTATGAGTTTAAGCCTTATAAAAACACTGAAGGTTTTGCCGTCATTCGTATAATAGAACTCGCCATTATGCTGCTGAAGTATATTTTTGCACACCTCAATGCCTATATTGGTGCTTTCCTCTTTATGGGACTTTTGCAAAACAGTATTTGATACCTCGATCTTTAGAAAGCCACTGTCTATGCTGCTGCCTATAACAATGGGCTTATCCTTGTCAGCATACTTAAGTATGTTTGAAAAGATATTGCTGAATACCCTGCCAAATACCTTAACATCAATATAGACCTGCCCCTTACCCTCACAGCTGTTATACTTAAAAATATAACCCTTTTCACTGAGGCTGAATATATAATCCTCAATCATGGTGTTTATTACATCAATACCGTAATACTCCCTGTTAAGCTCGCTTTCCTTCATATCAAAGGCAAAGAAGTATTCAAATATCTGATCGGAAAGCTCTTTTATCTGATATGCCTTGTTCTTCGACTTGGTAATATAGGTTTCAAGCTCCTGCTCATTTGAATATTTTTTGCCGTCTATTATCTCCAGAAGTCCTATAAGTATGGTAAGGGGGGTTCGTAAGTCGTGGGACATTGCGGTAACAAGCTTATGATTTGCATCCCTTGCCTGTGCTTCTTCCTTCTGCCTCTCTATAATTGAGGCGCGCATGTTATCAATGCTTTTTGCAAGATAAGTAAATTCATCATTTCCCTTTACGGTAAGACGATAATTAAGATCTCCGCCCTCAAGGATATTTACCTCTTTTTCCAGCAAGGTTATATATTTAACCTTATGACGTATGAAGGTAGTTAATATCATTATAAAAGTCAAAAGCGAAATCACAATGGCAATATTTGTAATAAGAGCTCTGAACTTAAACTCAATAAGCATAAAAAGCTCAACTTCAACGTCCTTGTCAGCAAAAGATACACTATAAAGTTTTCGATAGTTATTTGGCGGAGGACCATCTTCTATACCATGATTTTGTCTCCACGAAACCGTTGAGTCGAATATCGCCTTTCCATTGTCATATATAACCAAGGTAACATTGCTTTCTCCGGTTACCCATGCATTGATGCTTTCAAAGTCATCACTTCTGATATCATTATCGGTAATATAACTTTGAAATTCCTCAACTTTATCACTTATACACTGCTCTATATAGTCCGTATTTTGCATCTTTATTTGAAGCATATGGGTACCGATGGAATTAATGATAAGAAATAAGCACGCCGCAATAAAAACAGCAATTAAGGAAACTATAGTAAACTGTGCACTAAGTTTAAAGGGTATGCCCTTTTTATTCAATAGTATAACCCCTTCCCCATACAGTCTTAATATATTGAGGATTTTGTGTATCTTTTTCTATTTTTGTCCTAAGACGTCTTATGTGAACCATTACGGTATTGTTGTCTCCGTAGAAAAAGGGCTTTTCCCACACTGCCTCATATATTTCCTGAGTTGAAAAAATCCTTTTACGATTCAAAATAAGCAGCTTAAGTATGTTATACTCCATATCTGTCAGCAATACGGATTTACCTTCAAGCTCAACGGATTTTTTGTCAATATTGACACACAAGTCTCCCACTTCAACGATGTTTTCATCGTCCTTGCGTTCTATTTGATAGACATAGCAGCGCCTTAACAGAGCCTTTACCCTGGCAATGATTTCGGAATAGGAAAATGGTTTAACCAAATAATCATCACCTCCGGCGGAAAATCCCATGGTCTTATCCGCATCCTCTGTTTTTGCGGTAAGGAAAAGTATAGGCGCCATAGTAATGTTTCTGATATCTACACAAGCCCTGAATCCATCCTTGCCCGGCATCATAACGTCAAGTATAATAAGGTCGGGAGAGTCTGCTGCCTTTTCAACCGCATCATCCCCGTCTACAGCCTCCTCGACCTCATATCCCTCACTTTTAAGCAAAACCCCAAGAACCTCCCTGATTTCCGGATTATCATCGGCAATAAGTATTTTTGTACGTTTTTCCATTTACTCCACCTCGTTTTTATTTTTTATCGGAGTGTAATACGCCGCACAGAAATTAAATCAAGTCGGGATTGTTAAACTTGCACACATCTACATAATGGGAATATACACTCTGCTTAATAGTGTTTTCAAGCTCTTTGATCTGATATTCCGCCTGATCGTATTCAAGCTGGGTTATCTTACCCAGATCAAGCTGCACTTTCTTAACCTCAAGCTCCTGTTTTTGCTGTTCAAGGGAAGCAAGATTATTGTTGTAAGTTGTTTCGGCGGAAATAATGCTGTTATAAAGATTTTTAACGCTTGCCTCCATCTCCGTCTTTGCATCAGCCAACTCCCTTGTAGCCTGTGCATAATTGTTCTGGGCAGACTCCTTATAACCGCCGCTGTACTCAACCGAATACACATCAAGCTGATATTCCGCTATTTCAGCCGCTTCCTCAAGCTCCTTAATAGTTTGGCTGCTTGTAGAAGCCTTTGTTATGGCATAGTTAAGATCCACATCCCCGAGTGGCTCATATTCAATATCAAGCTGAACAGTATACTTGTTGTCTATATTCTGACCCAATATCTGGTTGAGAGATGTATAAGCTGAATCCAGTGCAGACTCTAAACTCTGCTTTGAGCTTTTTACACTTTCATTTTCCGTTACAAGAGCATTATACTCCGTTTGGCTTAAAAGTCCAAGACTGTTTTTAACTTCGGCAATTTTTAATTCTCTCTCATTTAATTCTATTTCCTCATCATACAGATCAATAGCATCCTCAGCGCTTATGATAGAGGCGAAAAGTTCAATTATATTAAGCCTTATCTTCTCCTTTTCTATCTCAACGTTGGTACCGTAGTTCTGTATATTATACATAAGATTTTTCAGTTCAACGTTTAAGTTTGTAACATCTACATACTCGCTGGAATTTACAAGACTGGTTCTTGTATCATCCGCCGTAAGCTCATTAATTTCATTCTGCTCATAAAGGGACTTCAGGGTACGGCTGTATGCTATTGCCTTAGTCAACGCCTCGTCTACCGTAAGTATGCCGTCATCCTCCTGCTCGGATGCCGATGTTGAAGCGGCTGTTGAAGTCGATGCCGCATATACACTTGCATTGCTGAATGCAAGCATAAGTGCAAGCACCAGAGGTACACATTTCTTTTTCATCTCAATTTCCTCCTATATATCAAGTTTCGGAAAGGGTATCCGTCTTTTTTCTGAAAATCAATCGTTTAACAAATGATGTAAGCTTATCTACAAGCGAATAAGCCACAGGTACAAATACCAATGTTACAAGGGTTGAAAGGGACATACCGAATATAACAACGATAGCCAAAGGTCTTTGTGACTCCATACCTGACGAATCACCGAATGCCATAGGCAAAAGGCTTATGATAGTGGTAAGAGTAGTCATAAGGATAGCCCTCAGTCTGCTTGGTCCTGCCTCAAGCAGAGCCTCTTCGGCGCTTAAGCCTTCCTTAGCCCTGAGCTGCTTTGTAACATCAATAAGCACGATAGCATTATTAACAACCATACCTACAAGCATTATAAAGCCCATAAGTGCTGTGGATGTAATTGACTCGCCCATAATAAACAGACCGAAAAGACCGCCCGTAAGTGATATAGGCATAGCTGCCATCAGTACAATAGGCTCAATATAGGACTCAAACTGTGAAGCAAGAATCATATATATAAGCAGAACGCCGACTAAAAGTATATTGATAAGGTCGCCGAATGTATCCTGCATCATTTCCATAGTACCGCCGAACTTATAGCTGTATCCGTCAGGAAATACATAGTTTTGCAGTTCCGCTTCAACCATAGTCTGTACCGCACTGGAATCCATACCGTCAAATGCTGCCGAAATGGTGATATATCTTTGCTGATCCTCTCTTGAAATAGAAAGTGCGCTTTCACCAAGTTCAATATCCGCAACCTCAGTAATAGGTATCTCAGTGCCGGCAGCAGTTGTAATGGTAAGGTCATTCAAATCCTTAAGGTATTTAACGCTGTCCTCTGGATACTTTACCGTAACATCAATTTCGGTACCGTCAACACGGTATTCGGTAGCTGTAGTACCGCTGATTGCCGTGTTAATTGCATTTGCAAGGGAGCTGGTGGTTATGCCATACTTAGCTGCCTTCGCCCTGTTTAATACAATGTTGCCTTCAACAGCAGCATCATCAAGTGAGCTTTCCACATTGTTAGCACCGGGGAGCGCCTCGATCATAGCCACAAGGTCATCACTTATCTGTTGAAGTTCCTCGGTTTCGGATCCCATAATGTCAAGGGAAAGATTAGATCCACCGCCCATAGAACCCATAGCATTGCTTGATGCACTTACTGTAATCTTGCATCCCGGAATATCCGCAAACTTAGTTCTCAGGTCAGCAACAATCTCATCGGTGCTTCTAGTGCGTTCTTCCTTATCTACAAGGTTGATGTTAATGCTCATAGCACTTCCACCGCCGCCCATTCCGCCGCCGCCTACATTGGCATAAACGGTTTCCGCCTCAGGTATTTCACCCATAGCGTCCATTATTTCATAAAGTTTTTCTTCCTTTTTTGAATACTCAATACCATCAGGCATCTCTACCGAAATAGAAGCGGCCGACTCATCGGAAGATGACATAAGATTCATACCGAGTCCCGTACCTGTTGAGAGAGTTCCTGCAAAACAAGCAACAGTAATAACAATAACAATAAACTTATGTCTTAATGCCCTTGAAAGCAGCCATCTGTAAGCTCTGTCAAGACCGTTAAGGAATTTCAGCACAAGGTCACTTAATATGGTAAGAATATTCCTTTTAACAACGGTTTTCTTGTCATCCCTGTTCATAATCAAAGCCGCAGCCATAGGCACCACGGTAAGCGCCGTAACAATCGAAGCCGCCAGCGCAAAGCAGATGGTATATGACAAATCCTGAAGCATCTGTCCCATCATACCGTCCATAAACAGCAGAGGAGCGAAAACCGCAATATTTGTAAGGGTTGATGCGGAAATAGCCAGACTTACTTCCTTCGCACCTACATATGCAGCCTCTTTAGGCGACATACCCTTATCATGACACTTAGTTATATTATCAAGTACAACGGTTGAGTTGTCAACCAACATACCTATACCTATTACAAGACCGCCCATGGATATGGTATTCATGGTCATCCCCTTAAGGTACATCATACAGAAGGTAGCCATAATGGAAGTAGGTATAGATACACAGATGATAAAGGCTGTCCTGAAGCTCCTTAAGAAGATAAAAAGAATTACAAACGAAATAAGAGCTGCCTGGAAAGCTGTTTCAACAACATTGTTGATTGAAGTCTTAATATAATCGGATGTATTTGTCAGAAGTACAAAATCAAGGTCAGGATAGTCTGCTTCAAGCTGAGCTATGGCAGCCTGTATATCATCACTTACGGTAACTATATTTGCATCCGACTGTTTATCAAGAGAATATCTGATGCCCGGTGTACCGTTAATAAGGAAGAGATTTTCCCTGTCCTCGGTAACCTGCTGAACATCCGCAACATCACTGATATGCACAACGTTGCCCCCTGATGTGCTTATAACAAGGTCTTTAATATCATTCAGGGACTCAAACTCACCCACAGCCCTGAGCTGCATTTCCGTACTGCCTTGATATACAGTACCTGCAGGAGTATTGGTGTTTTCCGAAGAAAGCGCCTGACTGATAGTGGAAATGGTTATGCCGTAGTTATCAAGTTTATCCTGGTCTACGGTAATTTCAATCACATCATCTGAAC